>CAMDWF010000183.1 GCA_945878795.1 Synechococcus sp. UW140 | reverse complement strand
CTGAGTTGCATATTCAGCGATCAGGGTTTATAGTGGTTTAATGGGGTTGAGCAATCAGCCTCCAAGCAGTCATTCTCCGACTGCTCCTGTTCACCCTCCAAAAGGGTCCCAGGACCTCCTGAGTTACACCACTCGAAGGGGCGCTACCTTGTCTTGCCCAGGCTCTTCCGTCTAACAATCCCCTCGAGTGGACAGGCCCCCATCAACTCTCCGCTTCGCCACCTCAAGCTTCTTGCCTGCCACTCAAGGGCAGCGTTGGGACACGCATCACCAGGTCCCTGGCGAAATGGAGGCGGGGGAAATCACCAAGCGCACCTTTCGGTGCGACGCTGTCAAACCCAGTCCTGGAGCTGCCTGCGGGTCGGGGTCACCCTCGCCTTGGTAAGGCCCCCGTGGGCATCGCTGATCATCAGCTTGACACCAGTGAGGCAGCGCTCTACTGCTTCGCAGATGCCTGCGGCTAAGGCCGGCGTGGGGGGCCGCGGGAATTACACCAATCAGGGGGACGCCAGCGACCATGATTGTTGAGTCGAAATATATGGACTACTCGCTTCTTGTTGCATCATATTTTAATGGAAGTCTAGGTTTGGCTAGTTATGGTCCGCCTGATTACTTTTTGCATCCCAGCGTCTTGAAAAGAAATCATGAGTGGCCCGGGGTTTTGCCGCGGAATATCATCCATTCCATTCCGGTGGAAAAGTATCTCGTAAATGCGATTAATCCGGAGGCCCATTTGGTTGCGGGGATGACATCAACTGTGCTTTTTTTGTGCGAATTGGCTAAAAATGGGGCCTTGCCTCGATTCCGGCTGACTTTGCTTATTTCTGATAAAGATATTCATAATCCATTTTATGAGCCTGGCGAAGCTTTGGATTTATGTGACTTTATGGTTAAGGTATATGGCTTTTTTGTCGACCTGCAAATTGTATTTAACGGCCAAGTTTGGCCTTTGCTTAAGGCTACAAAGCCAGCCGAAACGACTGGCTCCCAGCCTCCGGGGTAAACCCCCCGGGTCGATCGGCGAGGGGATTGAGCCAGGCCCGGGTCTTTTGGCCCCGCTGCAGCATCCGAATCGGGCCTGGACCGAACCAGCCGGCTGGGTGGCGTTCGGGATGGCTGTAATGCAGATCGATCCGTTGGCCGGCCTCCAGCGACGAACCCCTGGGCCGGCGTAGCACCGCCAACACCTTGGCCCTGATGTGTACCTCCGTGCCAATCAGGCTGACCCGTTGCACCTCCAGGTCCAGCACGACAGCTGCCTGGCGCTGGCGTTTGGCGTAAACCGCTGGCGGCAACTCGGCCCGGGCAATTGGCGGGGCCAGAAAACATGTCAACCCTGCCCCCAAGGGCGCCAACGCCACAAACGCCAGCAACGTCACCAGAGGCCAGGGGCCAGGGGCCACCTTCTTGGGCATAACGCGTCGGGAGGGGGGGTGCTGCAAGGGAAAACGCATCAGGGGGGCTGAATCCAATGGAGCCTTCCTCAGCCAGCATCCGACAGCGGGGGCCCGGATGGGGGCCCGTAGCCGCCGCCCCCCGGGGTCTCGATGCGCAGCCGATCCCCCGCTGCCAGTTGGCGCTCAAAGCAGCCCGGCAGCACCTCGGGGGCACCGTTTGCAGGAATCAAAAGGTTGCGGCCCGGGGCGCCGGGTCCACCACCGGCCAAGCCCTCCGGGGGCTGCAGGCGGCTGCCGGAGATCAGGGCCACGGTGAGGGGTTCGAGAAACTGGAGCTCGCGGATCAGGCCCTCCCCACCGCGCCAGCGCCCCTCCCCGCCACTGCCGCGGCGGATGCCGAAGTATTCGACGCGCACCGGATAGCGCGCCTCCAGGATTTCGGGATCGGTGAGCCGCGAATTGGTCATGTGGCTCTGGATGGCGTCAGCACCGGCGAAGCCCGCTGGCTCGAAAAAACCGGCCCCCGTGCCGCCGCCAATTGTTTCGTAGTACTGGCAGCGGTCATTGCCGAAGCTGAGGTTGTTCATCGTGCCCTGGGCCGAGGCCATCACCCCCAGGGCGGCAAACAGCAGATTGGCCAGGGCCTGGGAGGTTTCGACGTTGCCGGCCACCACCGCCGCCGGCGGCCCGGGGTGCAGCAGGCAGCCCGGTGGCACCACCAGATCGAGGGGTTCGAAGCAGCCGGCATTGAGGGGGATCTCATCCCCCACCAGGGTCCGGAACACGTACAGAACCACCGCCTTGGTGATGGCCAGCGGCGCGTTGCGGTTGCCGGCCTGCTGCTCGGAGCTGCCCGTGAAATCGAGCCGGGCCCGGCGGCGGGTCCGATCCACCGTCACCGTCACCTGCAACTGACTGCCGTCATCAAGGTTGAGGCGGCGGGAGCCGTCCTGCAGCCGGTCGATGACGCGGCGCACCGCTGCGGCGCCATGGGCCTGCACCTGAGCCATGGCGCGCTGCACCGTTCGTATGCCTTGGCGTTGCACCAGCGCCTGCAGCTCGGTGGCCCCGAGCCGGTTGGCGGCCAGTTGGGCCTGCAGGTCGGCCAGCAGGCGGTCTGGATCGCGGACGGGACAGGGGCCCGCCGCCAGCCGCTGGCGCCAGCCGGGGCCGTCGAAGTGGCCAGCGCTCAGCAGGGTCACATTGTCGAGCAGCAGGCCCTCCTCGTCGATGCATTGGCTGAAGGGCGGCATCGAACCCGGCGTCAGGCCGCCGACATCGCCGTGATGGCCGCGACTGGCGACAAAAAAGAGGGGTTGCACTGTTGATGTCGACGATGCGGAGCCGTTAGGAGTGGGCGCGAACACCGGGGTGATGACGGTGATGTCGGGCAGGTGGGTGCCGCCGTTGTAGGGGTTGTTGGCTGCTACCGCGTCGCCGGGCGCCAGGGGCGGGCGTTCGCCGCGGGCCATGGCCGCCAGCAGGCTGACGACGCTGTCGCCCATCGAGCCCAGGTGCACGGGGATATGGGGGGCATTGGCCACCAGGCCGCCGCAGCCATCGCAGAGGGCACAGGAGAAATCCAGTCGCTCTTTGATGTTCACCGAGCTGGCGGTCTGCCGCAGCCGCTCGCCCATCCGCTCGGCGATGGCGCTGAAGCGGTGCTGGAACAGTTCCAGCTGCACCGGATCAACGCCCGTAGCCCCGGAGTCTTTTGGTTGGACCTCAGCTGCTGCCGGGCTGGCGGCGGCGGCCGGGGGGAGGGGCCTCTCCCTTTGCAACAGCAATTCGCCGGCGGCCAGCACTTGGGCGCTCCAGCCCTGGGCCAGAACGATGGTGCCGGTGGCCGCGACGATCAAGGCCGGACCCACCAGAACCTGGCCGCCGCGTAGACGATCCCGTTGCCACAGGGGTACGGCCTGCCAACCATCGGCTCCATGCAGTTCGATCGTTGTTGCCTCCTGGGGGTCTGGCTCCTGGGGGTCCGCCGCCCCTGCGGCCAGTCCCAGCGCTCGATTCAGGGGTGGGGCGGGCCGCACCAGCTCAAGGCTGAGGCGTTCGAGCTGCAGGGGTTGCTGGGGTAAGTAGCCATAGCGCTGCAGGTGAAGGGCGCCGAAGGCGGCGGCCATGGCGGCCGGCGGGCCCCAGGCCACCGGCAGGCTCCCGTCCGAGCCGAGCGTGCGCAGGTGGGCCGTCACTGTTTCTTGGAGTGGGGCATCTGCAGGGACTGCCGCAGTAAAAGAGCCATGGGCGTCGGCGCGCAGGGCGGCAAGGGCGGTTGCGGCGGCGGCTTCGCTCGATTCGAGGGGCAGGTCCAGCACCCGTTCGCGCAGCATTCGTTCAGCGGCCAGGCCCAGGCCAAAGGCCGACAGCACCCCGGCCAAGGGATGCAGCAACACCCGCGAGAGGCCCAGGGCCTCGGCCAGGCCGCAGACGTGCTGGCCGCTGGCACCGCCGTAGCCGCACAGCACCGCATCGTCGATGGCGTGGCCCTTTTGCAGCGACACCCGTTTGATGGCTTCGGCCATGCGGGCCGTGGCAATGGCGATGGCCCCCTCGGCCACCTGTTCGGGACTGTGGGGCAGGCCACTGGCCGCCTCCAGCTGCCGCGCCAATGCCGCCAGCACGTCTCGGGAGGCCTGCCGATCGAGGGGCCTGTCCCCCTGGGGGCCGAATACTTGGGGGAAAAACGCCGGCTGCAGGCGACCCAACACCACATTGGCGTCGGTGAGGGTGGCCGGACCGCCGCGGCGGTAGGCGGCCGGTCCTGGATCGGCGCCGGCGGAGGCCGGCCCCACCCGCAACCGCTCGCCATCGAAATGGATCAGCGAGCCGCCGCCGGCGGCCACCGTATGGATGGCGACCATGGGCGCCAGCAAAGCAAAGCCGGCCACCTCGGCCCGCTGGCGCCGCTCGGGAATGAACACTTCGCCAGGGCTGCCGGCGGGGACGTGAAAGACATCGGTGGAGGTGCCACCCATGTCAAAGCCCACCAGGGCCTGGCCGGCCAGGCCGGCGGCGCTCGCCGCCCCCAGGGCCCCCACCAGCCCGCCGGCGGGCCCGGAAAGGATCGTGTCCTTGGCCAGCAACGCGGCGGGATCAATCAAGCCGCCGTTGGATTGCATCACCCGCAGGGGGCTGGATGCCCCGAGATCGGCGCCCACCCGGGCCAGGTAGGACCGCAGGGGCGGACCCACAAATGCTTCGACCAGGGCGGTGTGGCCGCGGGGCACAAACCGGGGGCTGGGACTCACCTGATGGGAAAGCACCACCTGCTCAAAGCCAAAGCGCTGCAGCCATTGGCCCAGATGCAGTTCGTGCAGTGGATGGCGGGTGGCATGGAGCAACACCACGGCGCAGCTGCGGCAACCGGCCTGGCGGGCGGCCCGCACCGCAGCGGCCAGGTCGTCATCAAGGCGCAGGGGTTCGATTTCGAGCCCATCGGCCCCCAGGCGTCCGGCCACCTCCAGCACCTGCCGGTAGAGGGGGGCGGGCCGGATCGGTTGCAGGGCAAAGAGGTCGGGGCGGTGTTGATCGCCGATGAGCAGGGCGTCGGCAAAGCCTGCGTTCACCAGCAGCAGGGTGGGGGCGCCGCTGCGCTCCAGCAGGGCATTGGTGGCGACGGTGGTGCCCAGCCGCAGCTCCTGAATCAGGCCAGGGGGGATGGCGGCGCCGACCTCGAGAGCCAGCAGCTCGCGGATGGCCGCCACCGCCGGATCCCCTGGGAGTTGGGGTTGGACCGACAGCACCTTGCGCACCACCAAGGGGCCTTGGGGTGGCAAGGCAACCAGGTCGGTGAAGGTGCCGCCCCGATCGACCCAGAAACGCCAGCCGGCCTGCAAGCGCAGTGACGCCCCTGGCGCCCTTGAGACTGGGCTGAAATTAAGGCCCCTTTGCAGCGGCGGGATTGTTTCCGGATTCACTGGGCGCCCCAGCCGTCCAGCTACTTCACAATCTGTTACAGTCTCAGCAACACTTCGAAACCCTGACGGGTTCACTGCCATGGGCACTGATTACTCCACCGCCATCACC
>CAMDWF010000182.1 GCA_945878795.1 Synechococcus sp. UW140 | reverse complement strand
GCCCAGGCCAAGGGCCAGGGGGCGGTTCTGGGCGGCCGGACCATCGAGCCAGGAGGCCGCCGCCAAAAAAGCGCCCCCCAGCAGCAGGCTGGGCAGCAGCACGATTCCCGTGGCGGTCCGGTTCAGTCCCATGGTGTCTCTCAGGCCGGAGCGCAAGGTTGGGGTTCGGCCAGCCCGGCGCCAATCATGGCGTCGGCCAGATCCTGGGGGGCGCCGCCATCAAGGCGACTGATCCTGGCCAAAAGCACACCCTCGCGCTGGCCCAGGGGCCGCAAATTGACCCGACTATGGCGGGGCAATTGCTGTCGTAACCACGCCGTGGCCTGCTGCTGGGACTCCGGTGGCACCTGCACGCAGGCTAGTTCGACGGCATAGCTGCGATTGCCATCGCCCAATTGCAATAAGGCAGGCCCACGCACCTGCAGGACCTCCGCCGCCGCCACCGGAGCCACCGCCACGGTCCAGGCCAACACAAGGGCTAAGGCCAGGGCGATCGGGCTCCCCAAGGCCCATGGCAAGGCGCTGAAACGTCTCAGAGCTTGGCTCCGCAGGTGGGACAGAACAGGTGGGCACTGGCGGTGGTGGTGCCGCAGTGGTCGCAGTGGCGTTGGGTGTCGATGGCCAGCTCGGGATGGCTGGGTAAGCCCACCATCTGGGCATTACTGGCACCTGGGGGAACCATCGGATAGCAGTTTTCGTTGCGACGCACCTTGACATCAATGAAAGCGGGGCCGGGATGGGCCAGGGCCGCGGCCAATTGCTGCTTCAGGGTCGCGCGCTCGCTGATCAGCACCCCACGGATACCAAAGGCTTCGGCCAGGGCCTCAAAGTTGGGCATGCCCTGGTTCATGGCCGAAGCGGAATAGCGCTCTCCGTAGAAACTTTCCTGCCACTGCCGCACCATGCCCTGCCAACCGTTGTTGATAACAACTACCTTGACGGGCAGCTGGTATTGGCTGAGGGTTCCAAGCTCTTGGATATTCATCAGGATGCTGGCATCACCAGCCACGCAGACCACCTGGGCCTGGGGATAGGCCACCTGCACCCCCATGGCGGCCGGCATGCCGAAACCCATCGTCCCTAACCCGGCGCTGCTGATCCAATGGCGGGGGCCGGTGGCGAGGTACTGGGCGGCCCACATTTGATGCTGACCGACATCGGTGGTGATGTAGGCCTCCGGGGCCAACTCCCGCAGGGCCAGGAGCACTTCCTGGGGAGCAATCTCCCCTTCGGGCACAGGAACCGTCAAGGGATAGTGGTGCTTCCAACTGGAGATGCGCTCAAGCCAGGCCTGGGTGCGGCCGCCGGAGCTCTCGCCAGCGGAGGCGGCCACCATGGCTTCGAGGGCCTCCCTGACATCGGCCACCAAGGGCACCTGGGGGGTGCGGTTCTTGCCGACCTCAGCCGCATCGATGTCGATGTGAATGACCTGGGCCCGGGGCGCAAAACTATCGAGGCGGCCGGTGACCCGGTCATCGAAACGGGCACCACAGGCAATCAAAAGGTCGCATTCGGTGACGGCGAAATTGGCGTAGGCCGTGCCATGCATGCCCAACATGCCCACCGAAAGGGGGTGACGTTCGTCGAAGGCTCCCTTGCCCATCAACGTGGTTGTGACCGGCAATTGGAAGCGTTCGGCCAGTTCATGCACCGCTCCATGGGCGCCGCTGCTGATGGCTCCGCCACCTACGTAAAGCAGGGGGCGACGGGACTGGCGGATCAGTTCGAGGGCGGCGTTAATGGCTGTTGGATCAACGGGCTGGGGGTAAGTGAAGCCGTTGGGGATGACGCTGCCAGGTGGCACCGGCACGTAGTCAAATTCTTCGACCCCCACATCCTTGGGGATGTCAATGAGGACGGGCCCCGGCCGACCACTGGCGGCGATCAGGAAGGCCTGGGCAACGATGCGGCCGATCTGGGCCGGATCGCGCACTACCCAGGAGTGCTTGACGATCGGCATGGTGATGCCAAAAATGTCCGTTTCCTGGAACGCATCGGTGCCGATCGCGGCCCGGGGCACCTGGCCCGTAATCACAACCATGGGCACCGAATCCATTTGGGCCGTGGCAATGCCGGTGACCAGGTTGGTGGCTCCGGGCCCCGAGGTGCCAAAGCAGACCCCCACCTTGCCCGTAGCGCGGGCATAGGCATCGGCGGCATGGGCACCGCCCTGTTCATGGCGCACAAGCACATGTCTCAACCAGCCCCGGGCTTCCGCCTTGTGCAGCTCGTCGTAAATCGGCAAGATGGCCCCGCCTGGGTAGCCGAACAAATCCTTGACGCCATGCAAATGCAAGGCATGCATCAAGGCATAACCACCGTTGACCCTCTGGGAAACTCCGTCCAGCACCGGAACCGGTTCGTGCCTCAACGAGTGGGGCAAGCGGGAATCGGGGGCAGAAACCGTGGAGGGGACAGGGGTAAGCGTCACGGCGGGGAAGGGCGCCAGTACCGAAGTAGGCACCGGCTTATTGAAACGTTCCAACCTTAGGAGGCGGACCCGTTCTTGGCACCTGGATCCGACGACTGGCGGCCATGGCCCGCAACACCCGGGCTGGGTCGAGCCAGGCGCCCCGATAGCGAAGTCCCCAGTGCAGATGGGGGCCGGTGCTGCTGCCGGTCATGCCCACATGGGCGATCGTCTGGCCCGTGCGCAGCCGCTGACCCACCTGGAGCTGCACCGACCCGCTCTGGTACACCGAGCCGCCGGCGCTGCCAGCGAGGTGGCAGTAGGTGTGTTCATAGTCCCCGGAGCGAATCACCAGCCCATTGCCGCACCCCCCGCCCTGGAGCACCTCCACCAGCACGCCACTCCACCAGTTGCGAACCGGGGAACCAAGCGGGGCCGCGATGTCCAATCCGTAATGGGGACGCACCCCCCCATCGACTGGATGGAAGCGCAGGCCGAAGCCACTGGTATAGCCGGCGAAGCCCTCCACCGGGAAAGTGGCCCTTAGCCAGGCTTCAGGGCCAGAGGCCTGGGCGGGGTCTGGGGCCCCGACCAGGCCGAACATCAACGCGATGGCCAGGGGGCGGCGCCAGAGGCCCAGCTCAGAGCAGTCCCAGAGCATGGAGGGGCCCACGGCCGCTGATCAGTTCAAGTAGAAAAGCGGAGAAACCCACCATGGCCAAACGACCGTTCCAGACCTCCGAACTGTTGTTCCAACCCCAGGCCCACTTGTCCTGGGGATACAACTTGACTTTGGTGGGCAGCTTGGCGGCCTGATCCAGGTTCACCTCTGGGCCCTCAAGCGCCGCCACCACCAGGTCGGCGAGGCCTGTGATGAAGGTGGCATCGGTATCGAGGGCCGGGACCCTCAGAAAATGGTGAATGCCCGACTCCTCGGCGATTTCCCTGTATTCAATATCAATCTCTTCCAAGGTTTCGATGTGTTCGCTCACGAAGCTGATCGGCACGACCACGAGGTCTTGAACCCCGTCGCTGCCAAGCTGGCGCAAGGCATCATCGGTGTAAGGCTTGAGCCATTCCACCGGGCCGACCCGGCTCTGATAGGCCAACGTATGGGGATTGGCATGGCCCAAGTCCCGCTGCAAACGCTGCAGTATCAGGGTGACGCAAGCCTCGATTTCGCTTTGGTAAGGATCGCCGGCTTCTTCCACATAGCTCTTAGGCACCCCATGGGCGCTGAAAAAGATGTGGGCCAGAGCCGGGTCAGAAGCGGCCCGGATCTGGCCGCCGATCAGACCCGCCATGGCCGCGATGTAGCCGGGGTGGTCGTACCAACTGCGGATGCAGCGCAGGGGCAGCCGCTCGAAAGCCGGGTCGGATTGGCGCAACCGTTTCAGCTCACGAAAACTGGAGCCGCTGGTGCTGATCGAGAACTGAGGATAAAGGGGTAACACCACCACTTCCTCAATGCCATCTGCCTTGATGTCAGCGACGGCGGATTCGGTGAAGGGATGCCAGTACCGCATCGCCACATAGGTGGTCGCCTCCACCCCCCGCTCCCTGAGGGTGCTCTGCAAGGCCCGGGCCTGATGTTCGGTGATACGGCGCAGGGGGGATCCGCCCCCAATCGTGCGATAGGCCGCCTTGGATTTGCCACTGCGCAAGGTGCTGATCAGCCAGGCCAGGGGCTTTTGCAGCAGGGGCGTGGGCAGGCGGATGATTTCGGGATCCGCAAAAAGGTTGTACAGGAACGGACCCACATCTTCGATCCGTTCAGGACCGCCCAGGTTCAGCAACAGCACGCCGACCCTGGCCATGCCCTCATTTTCCAATCGAGAAGCCGAGCGTAACGCCAGGCTCCCTCGGCCTGCCAATTCCCCCCGGCCCCCTGGCCGGGGGGCCGGGCAGCCGATACGGTCCGCTTCTGCCCCTTCTGCCCCCCTGGCCCCCCCCCCTGAACCTTCCCTGGCGGCTGCGGTGCGCCACCACAACGGGCTGCTGGCGGCCGAAGGGTGCGCCCTGCGCCTGGAGATCCGCGGCGGCCGACTGGGACTGCGGGGCCCCTTGCCTGACCGCCTTGGAGCGGGGCAGGCGAAGGTCCAACGGCTCAGCCTGGGGTTGACCGCCAGCCCAGCCGGCCTGACGAAGGCCCTAGAGCGGTTGGCCAGGTTGCGTCAGGAGCTGGCATCAGGTTGCTTTCAGTGGTACGACTGGAAGCGCCAGAGCATCGGCGCCGGCGAGGGGACCCCTGCTGGCGCCGGTGCCGGGGGCCTGGCTTTTCGGCCCCTGGCGGAACAACTCGAGGCGTTTGAGGTCGCATTTCGCAACGATCCCAAGCGCCGGCGCCGGCCGGCGGGCAGCCGCAGCACCTGGGCCGCCGCCTACCGGCCTTACCTGCGGCGCCTGGCCGCCCGCACGGCCGACCAGCGCCCAGGGCCCCTCGATGCCGACATGTTGGTCCAGGTGCTCGAAAGCTATGAGCTCTCCAGTCGCAGCCGCCAGCAGTGCGGCGTGGCCCTGGCCGCCCTGGCCCGCCACCTGCAGCTGGAGCTGCCTGAGGACTGGCGAGACCGGGCGGCGGGCTATGGGTTGCACCTGACGCGTTTTCGTCCCCTGCCCACCGACAGCCAGATCCTGGAGCTGGTGCTGCAGATCCCCAATCCCCGCTGGCGCCTGGCCTATGGCCTGATGGCCACCTATGGATTGCGCAACCACGAGGTCTTTTTTTGCGATGGCAGCGCCCTGGCCCCCGGGGCCGATCGGGTGCTGCGGGTGCTACCGACCAGTAAGACCGGCGAACACCAGGTCTGGCCATTCCAGCCCGAATGGATCGACCATTTCGAACTTGAGCGGCTCGGACGGGACCCAAATGCCCTGCCTGCTGTGAACCGGGACCTGGGTCGCACCACCCTGCAACAGGCGGGCCGCCGGGTGGCCGAACAATTTCGGCGCTACGGGCTACCCATCACCCCCTACGACCTGCGCCACGCCTGGGCCGTACGCACCATCCACATCGGTCTGCC
>CAMDWF010000181.1 GCA_945878795.1 Synechococcus sp. UW140 | reverse complement strand
CGTTGGGAATGCTGACCAATTCGTTGCGCGGTGTCTGGATGCGAGTCACCAGCAAATCGCGATCCTGAACGACGCCAATCACATCATTAATTTCCACCCGATCGCCTTCACGGAAAGCACGGGTATAGATCAGCATCAGCCCACTAATGACATTGGTGGCCACCGCACTCGACCCCAATGCCGCCAAAACGCCAACGAACAGGCCCGCCCCCTGGAAGGCTTTGCTACCGGATCCGGGAATGTAGGGATAGGCGGTCACCAGCCCGGCCACCAGAATCGCCGCCGCCACCAAGCGGCCGGTGGGCTGGGCCCATTCACGGTAAAAGCCTGGAAAATGCAACCGGCCGCGCTCAATGGCCCCAAACCAGGTGCGGCAAGCCCGCATCGCCATGCGGGTGAACAGCAAAATCAAGCCAATCGCCAGGAGATTTGGGATGGATTCGACCAAGCGCTCCAGCAGCCCATCCAAAACCAAACGGATATGGCCCCGCAGCCCCTCGGCAATCCCCTGGGTCGGCGGAAAAAAGCCGAGCAACAGCGGAATCATCAGGTAGCTGGCCAACAGCAAAACTCCCCAATGCAGGACCCTCAGCAGCAGGAGCACGGCGCCGCGCTCCTGCTCGCTGTCCAGTACTTGGCTGCCAGCCAGGCTCACTCCCCGCAGCCAGGGGGTGGTCCCCCGGACGATCACCTGGCGCAAGCTTTGGTTGAGAGAGCCCTGTATGCGTAGCCAGAGCAGATAGGCCCCAAGCACAAGCAAGGCCAGGGCCGTGCCCCTTAACCAGGAGGCGAGGCTGTGGGTGCTGCGGTACTGACGAATGGCGCCCCGCAACTGGTCGCGATACAGCTCGGCCAGCTCCTGGCGGCTGATGTCAAAGGACCGGCCAGCCCGATCATCGACCGCCAGGTAGGGCTTGAAATTGCCCGTGGCGTCGATCACTCCGATCATGGAATAAGGAGGGTCCTCCTGGACCACCAATTGCTCCGGGGCGACCGTGGCCTTGGGGGCCAGGTCCTGCAGCAACGCCGAGCCGCGATTGGCCACCGATTCCAGGCTCTGGGCACCCGCCACCGAACGCAGTTCAAGGATGCGGCGGCCGTCCAAGGTGATCCACTGGGGAGAGGCCCCCCCCCAGGCGGCGCAGCCGCCAGCGCCACTGCGGGGGCGGCCGACAGCCCCAGCCAGACGACCAGCAGGAAGGCCCCAACGGCAATGGCCCAAGCCCTGGGAGGGCAGCAACGATCTCGGATCCCAACCGGTTCCAGGGGGCGAAGGGGGGCGCTCACAACAAGAACGGCGTTCACCCCCTCAGCTTGCCCGGCCCTCGGAAATCCGGCCGCCTCAGGGCCAGGCCAACAACAGCGCACCACCTCCCATCAGCGCCACGCCGAGCCACTGCCAAGGGTTGAGGCTTTCCCCCAGCAAAACCACCCCTAATGCCGCCACGATCACGACGCTCAACTTGTCGATCGGGGCCACCCAGGCCAAGGGGCCCAGCTGAATCGCCCTGAACCAACACAACCAGGACACCCCTGTGGCCAAACCGGACAACAGCAGAAACAGCAAACTGCGACGGGGTAATTCGAGGGGCGATTGCCATTCACCTCGGCCAAAAACCACCGCCACCAGCAGCAACAGAACCACGACAGTGCGCAGCAGGGTGGCCAGATTGCTGGGTACCCCCTGCACCCCTATCTTTGCCAAAAGGGAGGTCAAAGCAGCGGTGACGGCCGCCAGAACGGCCCAGATCTGCCATTGGCCCCAAAGAGATTCCATCGCGTTCCAACACCGTTGGTCCGTTCTTGCCTAGCAGGACCCTTGCCGGGGTCTCAGCTGGAGCCGCCTGGGGAAGGTCAGGTTTGGGGGTTTGCCATGGCGCGAGTCTTGATCACGGTCTCGGCTACGGTCAGATCGAAGGGGGTGGTGACTTTGATGTTGGAAGGAGGGGCTTCCAACACCTGCACTGGCCAGCCCAGCCGCTCAAACAGGGCCGCATCGTCGGTCACGGTCCAGCCCTGGGCTTCGGCCATTGCATGGGCCTGGCGCAAAGGACCCACCGCAAAGCCCTGGGGCGTCTGGGCCGCCCACAACAGCGAGCGATCGGGGGTGGCCTGGATGCGGCCGCCCTCCCCTACCTCCTTGATGGTGTCTGTGACAGGGGTGGCCGCAATGATGCCTGCCCCGGCCAGGACCGCCTCGCCGAGGGCCGCGCAACAGCGATGCAGTAGGTCCGGTTCGACCAGACAGCGGGCCCCATCGTGAATCAAGACCTGCTCAGCGTCATCGGGCAAGGCCGCCAAGCCACGCAGTACCGAATCCTGGCGGGAGTCGCCGCCCACGATCCAGACCACGGGTGCCAAATGCGATCTGGCCTTTGCACCCTGGCGGACCTCTGCCACCAGGGCCGCGATCGCTTCCCCATCGACCGGCTGACCCACCACACCGATCCATTTGATAGCACCACAGGCGAGGGCCGCCTCCAGGGTCCAGGCCAGCAAGGGTCGGCCCGCCAGGGGAAGCAGCAATTTGTTGCCCGCCGCCCCCATACGCCGGCCACTGCCGGCGGCCGCAATCAGCAAATGCACAGGATTTCCGTCCTCGGCAGCAAACCAATGGGATTCTTATCCATACAATCAGGCCGCAGCCCCAACCACCGCCCAGCCGAGGCCCGATGCGCGCGTTATTTCTGATTCCAGGCGATGCCGTCAGGCAGCTCCAGGCCCTGCCTGCCGTGGCGGCAACAGCTCAGCAGCTGAAGTTCCAGATCCAAGTGGCCTGTCCACCCTCGGTAGGCGGCATTTGGGATCTGGTACCAGACGTCGAGAAGGTGATCCCCTTCAACTACTCAGAAGCCACCCTGGCGGACTGGACCAACTTGATGGGATCCGTTCGGGATCCCGATTTCCAGGCCTGCATCAACCTGGCCCAGGGGCGCCAGGTGGACTTGATGCTGTCCATGAGCCATATCCCCAAGCGGCTGGCCGCCTCCGGCTTTTCCGCGACCGAAAAGGTCAAGCCCCTTGACCAGGGCTGGCCCCCCCAGAGGCTGGCGCCCTATCTCGTTCCCATCGGCGTTGAACTGGATGCCCAGGCTTTTCGCCTGCTGCTGCCCAGATCCAGTCTTCAAAAAGCCACCGGGGCCCTGCCCCCTGGCCAGGGCCCCGTGCTGCTGGTGGCCCCAAAGGGTGGCCCCCAGGACTGGCCGAGGGAAAACTGGTCGACAGTCACACAAGCAATCAAGCTGCGACTCAATGATCTCAGACTTCAGCAAAGTCTCCAGCCTGGATCCCCATGGTCCCAACGGGCCGCCCAAGTGGCCGCAAGCGACGTGGTGCTGGCCAGTGATCCCGTCACCATTGAATTAGCGCTGCTCTGTGGTGTGCCCTTGGTGGCCCTTGGCTCTCGGGCGGACGACTTGCCGGCAAGGGATGGCGTGACTGGGCTGGGCGGAACCACACCGCTGACCCAGGTGAGTGTGGACACCGTGCTCGGAGCCCTTGGCCTTGGCTGACATCAAGACCACCAACTCGTCGACCGGGCGATGAGTTGGCATCGGGGCTGGCTGGAGCGCTGGAGACGCCCGCCATCGAGCCGATCAAGGCTGCCCTGGCTCCTGCCGATCCTGGCCCTGGGGGGATTGGTGAACCTGGCCGCCAGCTTCTACAGGTTCACGGAAGGTTGGGATTGGGGCGACTGCTACTGGATGGTGCTGATCACCCTGAGTACCCTCGGCTTCAGCGACTCCCACACCAATGTCTTAACGGCGGCGGGCCGGGTGGTGACGGCCTTTCTGATCGCCGGGGGACTGGTGGTCGTGCAACTCACCATCCGTAGCCTGCTGGCATTGGCTGAGTCAGGCTACTTCCGGCGCCTGCGGGATCGCCGCCTTCGCCGTTGGATCAGTCGCATGAACAATCACGTCATTCTTTGCGGCTATGGCCGGATCGGCCGCGAAATCGCCGAACAACTGAACCGTGAAGGGGTGCGGCTGCTGGTGATCGAAACCGACCAGGCCAGCAAGGAAGCAGCCGAAGAGCGGGGACTGCCGGTATTGCTGGCGGATGCCACGCTGGATGAAACCCTGAGGGAAGCCGGCATCCAACATTGCCGCAGCCTCGTGGCGGCCCTCAGCAGCAATGCGGCCAATCTCTATGTGGTTCTTAGTGCCAGGGGGCTAGCACCTGGATGCCGGTTGATCGCCCGCGCTGATAGCGAAGAGGCCGCACGCAAACTGAGGCTGGCCGGAGCAGACCAGGTGGTGAGCCCCTACGTTGCTGGTGGCCGCACGATGGCCGCCACAGCCCTGAGGCCCCTTGCCGTCAGTTTCATGGAGCTGCTGGCGGGCTCCGAATGCGAGGTCGAGGAATTCCAACTCAGTACCGATCCCAAGCGCCTCGGCGAACTGCAGGGAGCCAGCCTGGAAGATCTGCACCTGCGTCGTCGCAGTGGTGCCTTGGTGCTGGCGGTGCGCAACCCCAAAGGGGAGGTCGTGGAAGGGCATTCAGCCCCGTCCCTGATTGCCAACCCCGGCGGACATGTACGGCTCGAAGCCGGACAGCTCCTGGTAGTGATGGGTAGCCAGGAGCAATTAAGCCGATTAAGGGATCTCCTTGGAAAAGCCCTGGTGGATGTGGGAGTCATGCCGGCCTGATGCTCCCAGCTGGCAGAGACACCAAGGCCGACATACGATCAACGACGAAACCCGGCGCTTCGATGTCCCATCCCCAACCCCTGACTGGCAAAACCGCCCTGATCACAGGTGCCAGCCGGGGCATCGGTGCGGCGATCGCCGCAGAATTGGCGGCCGCAGGGGCCTCTGTTGTAGTGAATTATGCCAACTCCGACACGACAGCTGCAGCACTGGTGACCTCCATCGCAGCAGCCGGTGGTAAGGCCTGGAGCCTGAAGGCCAACGTCGCCAACGAAGACGAAGTGGAAGCGATGGTCAAACAAATCATGGAACAGGAAAAGCAAATTGATATACTTGTCAACAATGCTGGGATCACCAAAGATGGTCTTTTAATGCGAATGAAGATTGCCGATTGGCAAAGCGTCATCGACCTCAATCTCACCGGAGTCTTTCTATGCAGCCGCGCCGTTAGTCGGCCCATGCTCAAAGCGAGGAGCGGGCGGATTATCAATATTACCTCTGTCGTGGCTTTGATGGGCAATCCCGGGCAAGCCAATTACAGTGCAGCCAAGGCAGGCGTGATTGGTTTAACCCGCAGTACTGCTGCTGAATTCGCCAGCAGAGGTGTGACCGTTAATGCGGTTGCGCCAGGATTTATCGCCACTGACATGACTAAAGAACTAGACAGTGAAACAATCCTTCGCTCCATACCCCTAGGTCGCATGGGTAGCACAAAAGAAGTTGCTGGTGTCGTCCGCTTTCTTGCGGCTGATCCAGCCGCAAGCTATATCACGGGCCAAGTGCTTCAAGTGGACGGTGGCATGGTGAT
>CAMDWF010000180.1 GCA_945878795.1 Synechococcus sp. UW140 | reverse complement strand
GCCCGGGCCGAAGGCAAGCAACTGGCCCTGTTGCTGTTTGATGTCGATAATTTTCGGGCGATTAATAATCGTTGGGGCCACCAGGCCGGTGACCAGGTGCTGGTCGATCTTTGCCAACTGGGTTGCCAGTTTCTACGGGAGCAGGATTTCGCCGGCAGGCTGGATGACGGCGCCTTTGCTCTGCTGCTGGTTGATCAAGGTGCCGATGGGGCCATGGCGTTGGCCGAGGGTTTGCGCCAGGCCGTCGGCACCATGCCTGGTGTTTTTAGCCATTCGGAGCTGCGGCTGCATATCAGCGGCGGACTCACTGTGCTGGCGGCCGCTGATGGCTGTTTTTATGATCTGGTGCGGCGCAGCGAACAGGCCCTGCAGCTGGCCAAGGCCAATGGCCGCAACCAAATCGCCTCGTTGTTGGCGGAGGCCTGAGCCTGCTTACCAGGCCATTTCCCTAATCAAAAGCCCCCTTTGCACGGGGCGGATCGATTTCGGAGGCTCTGGCTAGCCAGCAGTGTGGTGGCTTCAGGCCTTGGCCGCACCGATGCGGCGGCGTAGGCGGCGGCTCCAGCCCAGGGCGGCACCAATGCCAAGCAGGGGCAGGGGGGCAGGGACGGGCAGGGGGGCAGGGACGGGGACGTTGTAAGCGTTGCCGAGAATTTGGCTAGGTGCTTCGCCAGGCGTAAATGCGCCGGAGTAGATGCCAAGGCCAGCAGCAAAGGGGCCGGAGCCACTGAAGAATGTGCCTTTGATTTTGAAGCCAGTGAAGCTGGTGATGCCTTGAGTCGACAATTGCAAAGGTTCAGTGATAATCAGGCCAGCGCTACCAAGCGATGAGGCTGGGTCCACAGGTGATGTCAGGGTAAAATTAGCCGCACTCGAAACTGGATTCCCTTCAAAATCATTTGAAGCAGGATTAGTAACATAACCAGTCTGCCCTTGGTCTAAGTAAGGAAGTCTGGAGTTGCCGCCTCCGTCGTTTGTCGGCCAGACAGTGATGACGCTATCTGTGAAAGGGGTGCCACCAATGGCACCAGTCACCAAGAATTGGACATTTTGAAATGCTTGGCTATTAGTAAAAGAATCATTGATATTAGTGACTTTAAGACTATAGCTATCGCCAACATTTAAGTCTCCAGTATAGCTGATCTCAAATGTGTCGCCTGGATTGATGGCTCCACACGACGTCCAGAGCGTTGAATCGAATCCAAGCCCTTTAGAAAGAAAACCAGCGATCCGTCAGCCGTCTGGCCCGGCGTGGCCCTGGCCCACGCCTTGGGTCCCCTACCCAGCCCGATCGGGACTCGCCCGATCGCGATCAGGATTTGTTCTGCTCCAGCTTGAAAGCGCCTGTTGAACTGATCCCATTTAGGCCCGCACCACCGGCACATCGCTGAGCCGGGTGGTGGCAGCCCGGGACAGACGGGAGCGGCGCATCGTCCAGGCCGGGCTGAGGCCGCAGGCCGCCCATTGCAGCGTGCCGCTGCCGAAGCGCCGGTTGAGGCCATCCACCGCGGCCAGCAGGGCCTCCCGTCGTGCCTGCTCTTCGCTGGACAGCGGTGCCAGCAGGTGGTGTTGCAGCAGGCTTTGCGGTTGCAGACCCTGCAAGAGCACGCCGGCCTTGCGCAGGGGTTTGTGGGGGCGGAACAGCTGGTCGGTTAGGGGCAGGGCCGCCTTCAGCAGCACGGCCGTGTCCTGGCTGGCCAGCGGCAGCACCACGGTGGCGGCATTGCTGTAAAAAACCGTGCCATCAAAGGGGCTGCTGCGCACGAAGACGGTGATCGCACTGGCTAGCTGCTGCTGACGGCGCAGTTTTTCGGCGGCGCGGCTGAGGTAGGTGGCCACCGCTTCGCGCAGTTCGGCCCGGGTGGTGATGGGGGTGCTGAAGCTGCGGCTGACGCAGGTTTCCTGTTTGGCTGGCGTGGCTTCCACCAGGGGCAGGCAGCTGGATCCCCGCAACTCCAGCTGCAGACGCAGCCCGACGACGCCACAGCGGCGCCGCAGTTCGCCCGGCGGCATGTCCCGCAATTGGCGGGCATTGGCAATGCCCCGCAGACGGCACCAGCGCGACAGCTGGCGGCCGATGCCCCACACCTCTTCGATGGCCACCGCTTCCAGCCAGGGGTCCGGATCGGCCACCGCCGCCAGATCGAACACCCCCTGCTGGCGGTATTGGGGATGCTGCTTGGCGATGCGATTGGCCAGCTTGGCCAACACTTTGGTCGGGGCGATGCCGATGGCCACCGGCAGCCCCAGATCCCGGCGCACCCGCTGGCGCAGCGCCTGTCCCCAGGCCGTCAGGTCGGGGCCGGCTAGGCCTTGGCCCTCTGGGTTCTGGCCCTCTGGGTCCTGGCCTTGCGGTTCCGTGGCGCGGGGCGTCCCCAGGCGGTCCCTTGCTGCCGCTTGGGCTGGCGGACGTCGCAGTCGCCCGAAGGCCTCATCGATCGAATAAACCTCCAGTTCTTCCACCCACGGTTCGAGGGTGGCCATCAGGCGCTGGCTCATGTCGGCATAAAGGCCGTAGTTGGAGCTGCGCACGATCACCTGCTGCTGCTGCAGCTGCCGTTGCACTTGGAAGTAGGGCGCCCCCATGGGAATGCCCAGGGCGCGGGCTTCGGCGCTGCGCGAGACGATGCAGCCGTCGTTGTTGGAGAGCACAACCAGGGGCCTGCCGATGACCCCTGGATCGAGCACTGCTTCGCAGGAGGCATAGAAGTTGTTGCCATCGATGAGCACGATCGCGCTGGCCATGGTCCCTGGCGGTCCACGCCATCCTAGTACGCCTGTACTGGATAGTCGGTTGGCTGCGAGGCTCCAGTTCTGGCGCCTAATCCAGATCTTCGTCTTCCAGCAGCAGTTGCTGGAACGAGGTGTAGAGCTCGGCGTCAGCCCCCTCCCCGCGGCGGGGTACCAGCGGGCCCTGGCCCGAACGGCGCCTGGACGTTTTGTGCTGGCGCGGCGCGGCGGCGCCGGCGGCCGTAGATCCAGAGGTGCTTCCAGCCGGGGAATCGCTTGCCCGGGCCAGGTCGGTGCGTTTGGGGCCGCTTTCAAGTTGCCGCAATCGATCGAGCAGGTGCGGCGGCACCGTGCCATCGGCGCTGGCTTGCATCAGTTCCCGAAAGAGTTGCTCCGGATTGCGCTCCAGTTCCAGGGGGTGGCGACCCTGGGGGGCCTGGTCCCCTTTAGGGGTTGGCGCGGCAGGGGCGGGGGGGGGCAGTTTTTGGGGTAGCTGGCGGCCGAGGGCCTCCAGCCGTTCACGGCTGCGGGCATCGAAGCTCATCGGGGCGCCGATCGACTCGGTACCAGTGTGTCGCCTTCGGCGTGCCGTTGCCCAGCCATCCAGGCGATGCCAGGGAACCCTGGTGTCAACCGCATTGCCGATCTTGCCCCGCACGGTGGCCCAACGTCAGGGAGCCTGGGCCGAGCAACGGGCCCTGCGGCTCCTGCAAGGCAGGGGCTGGCGGCTTGTGTCGCGCAATTGGCGCTGCCGCTGGGGGGAGCTCGATCTGGTGGTAGCCAAGCCCGGGCGTTTGCTGTTGGTTGAGGTCAAGGGCCGGGGGGTCAACGCCTGGGATGGGGGCGGCACGGCCGCCCTGCGCTGGCAAAAGCGTCTGCGCTTGCAGCGCGCTTGGGATTGCTGGTTGGTGGACCACCCCGCCTGGGCCGATAGACCGGTGGAGCAGGTAGCGGCCCTGGTGCCATTGCCCCCCCGCTCGGGTCCGGTGCGCTGGATCCGGCTCGGATGAATGGGGCCCCCAGTGCAAGGCCGTTCAGGGGTTGGCGCCGCTGGTGCTGAAGCGCACCGTGCAGCGAAAACGGGGCAGGCCCCCCATGCTGCCGACGCCGATCTCCTGGCAGGAGGTGCCGTCCACCTGGGCGCCGGCGGGCACGAGCTGCAGGGCCCGTTGGCTGGCGTCGTCCTGGCTCCAGATCGATTCGGCCGTGCGGCTGGGTTCGGCCCGAGCGGCCAGCGGCCAGGGGCCCAGGGCCGCCAGGGCAAGGGCCAGGGTCCGAGCCCGGATCCCCGGGCCGCCGGGTCTGGGGCGGCCTGGGGATCCGGGCCCCTTGCGGCCTGGGGCATCCATGGGGGGACAGGAGGTCATGGCAACAGGGAGACAGACAATGTGGAAGTCTGTGTGCGGGTGGTTCATGACCTTCAGCGGCCACCGTGCCCGGCACCGCTTCGGCCAGCATTGGCTCATCGACGCCGCCGTGCTTGATCAGATCGTGGCAGCGGCGGCCCTGCAACCCCACGATCGGGTGCTGGAGGTGGGACCCGGGCGCGGCGCCCTCACCGAGCGGTTGCTGGCCTGCGATCTGGCGGCCCTGGAGGCGATCGAACTGGATAGGGATCTGGTCGCGGGCCTGAAGCAGCGCTTTGGCCCGGACCCCCGCTTCCAGTTGATCGAGGGCGACGCGCTGCGGGTACCGATCGAGCGCCAGGGCCCCAGGGCCAGCACCAAGGTGGTGGCCAACATCCCTTACAACATCACTGGCCCCCTGCTGCAGAGGCTGGTGGGCAGCCTGGAGGCCCCGTTGACCCCCCCCTTCGAGCGCCTGGTGTTGCTGGTGCAGCGGGAGGTGGGCGAGCGCATCCGGGCCCAAGCGGGAACGTCGGCCTACGCGGCCCTGAGTGTGCGCATGCAACTGTTGGGCCACTGCCGTTTGGTCTGCCCGGTGCCGCCCCGCTGTTTCAAGCCTTCCCCGAAGGTGGATTCGGAGGTCCTGCTGATCGAACCGTTTGCCCCCGGCAACCGCCTGGCAGCCGCAGGGGCCGGGGTTCTCGATTCGCTGCTGCGGCGTTGTTTCGCCTCGCGGCGCAAGATGTTGCGCAACACCCTCACCGGCCTGCTGCCTCCCGATCAGCTGCAGTCCGTGGCCGTGGTCGCCGGTGTCGATTTGGCGGCCCGGCCCCAGGAACTCTCCCCCAGCCGCTGGCTCGCCCTGGCGGCCGGCTTGAATCCGGCTATTCCTGCTGCGGCGTTCGCGCCCCCCGCTAATGGCTGAGCTGACCGTATGGGCCCCGGCCAAGATCAATCTGCATCTAGAAGTGCTGGGCCTGCGCAGCGACGGCTTCCACGAGCTGGCGATGGTGATGCAGACCCTTGAGCTGGTTGACCGTCTCGATTTGCGCCCGACCGCCGACGGCCGACTCAGCCTCTCCTGTGATGACCCCAGCCTCAGCAGCGGGCCCGACAATCTCATTTTGCGGGCGGCCGAAGGGCTGCGCGCCAGGCTGGGGTTGCCGGAACTAGGGGCGGCAATCAGTCTCCAGAAAAGGATTCCGGTGGGAGCCGGACTGGCGGGGGGCTCCAGCGATGCGGCCGCCACGTTGCTGGGTCTCCAGCTGCTCTGGGGCGTTGCCCTTGAGCCCGCCGCCTTGATGGAGCTGGCAGCCACCTTGGGTTCGGATGTGCCCTACTGCCTGGCCGGGGGTCTGCAATTGAGTTTTGGCAGGGGGGAGCGGTTGGAGAGCG
>CAMDWF010000179.1 GCA_945878795.1 Synechococcus sp. UW140 | reverse complement strand
TCCAGGGGGGTGAAACCGGAGCTGGTACGAGATCCCTGGCCCTTTGGTGTCTTGGCGCTGGAGCGGCGCCGTTCCTCGATGTAGGCCTCCAGTTCGCGGAAACGGGGCATGGCGCGCATCTCAAGCCTGGAGCCATCGTCGAGGACTAGAACCATGTCTCCCCAACTGCCGAATCCCCTGGGCACCGAACGCACTTCGCGGATCTGGCTGTAAACGACCTGGGTGCGATCACGACCGAGCCAGCCGCCGTTGACGGTGATGCGTCTACTGGTGATGCGATAGCGGACCCAAAGGGCCCGCACAAGGGCGGCGACGGCGAAGGGAATGCCGATAATGGTCAAGCCAAAAAGCAGATTGCCGATCAGGTCGCCCAGGGCGGGACCACCCTCATAGATCACGGTTTCGTTGATGGTGGCGCCGTTGCCAGAAGTAGGAGCTGGAGGCGAAGGGGCGGTAGCAGGCGGCGGCACTGGGGCCTCGACCGGCTGGGGTGTTGGGCCCTCAAGGCCGCTGGCTGGGCCAGCACTGGAATCGGTGACGCTTGTCATTGCATTAATCCTGCCTGGCGCAACAAGTGACTGCATTCTCCCAGCAGCTGGGCAGGGTCCAGCTCGGCACTGCCTGGTTTGAGGCTGAGCACCACCCAGTTTGGCTGGAGCTGGCTCGGATTAAGGGCGAGCAGATGGCGATGCAGCAACCGGCGGAGGCGATTACGCACCACGGCCCTCTTACTGACCTTGCCGCTAATCACTACGGCGCCACGCCAAGGAGATGACCTGTGGCAATCGGGGGGGGGCAACAGGCCTGGATCGGCAGCCATAACACGCAGCAACATTGAAGTGCCATGGAAGCGCTGGGACTGACGATAGAGGCGATTGAAGACTCGCGAGCCCCGCAGCCGGTGCCTCTGGGGCAGAACCACCTGAAGCCCTCAGACCGCCAGCCGCGCCCGGCCGCGACGGCGGCGCGCCCGCACTACCCGGCGGCCGGTGTGGGTGCGCATGCGAACCCGGAAGCCAGATACCCGCTTGCGTTTGCGGCTCGTTCCTTCCAGGGTGCGTTTGGTCATGATCTTGAATAATCAGCAAGGAATCGTATCAGCCAGGCGGGCCTTGGACCTAGGCCCAAGAGACTTACCCCGGCCCACCGACCAAGAGGTCGATGACCTAGGGATCGATTTGAATCAGCCAGCTGCCCAGATAGCTGGAAATTGGCAGCTGGCCAGGGGCCTGGGCAAGGGCATTGAACTGCGACATGGCAGCGGTATCCGGGTTGAACACGTTCATGTAGAGGCCAATGGTGTCCTTCTCGGAAACGGGTGTGTCGGGGAAAATGTCAATGGAGCGTCCATTGGTGGCAACTTCAATTGTGGCGGGTATGGTCTTTTCACAACGGGTGCGTTTAAGCATGCCACCCTCGACCATCTTGCATAATTTGAGTCTCTTAGGTTCAATGCTGGTATTAAAGGTGGCTGGAATTGTAATTGTCAATTTAAGAATTGCCATTTTGCGGTCCTTTGGGCGCAAAAGCAGGTAGTATTCCGCTCTTTTCAATCGGCCTGTTTCACTCTGAAAAAAATATAGTTTTCGGTAGTCTTTATTGTTCTCCCAGCGAAATTCCATCAAACCTGGGGTTGCCTGGGCCAGCGCTGGCAGCGCACTGGTGCCCAAGCCGGCGGTCGTGGTCAAGGCCGCTCCGCTGAGTCCCAGCAGCCAGGGCCCCAGGAAGCTGGCAAAACGGGACATGGCTGACATGCAAAGGTTGGCCGGAAATTTGATTCTCAACAGGGCCCCTGGCCAAGGGCGGTTTTAGTGGTCGGCAGAGCAGCTGGTTGGATCGACGATCACCGATTCGCCGCAGGCCTCCCGCCGGGCCCGATCCGGCCGCAGCCGGGAGGCCTCTCGCAGATAGGGATGGACCAACCCCCGTGGCGCTTCCATCCAGGCATGGGCCAGCAGGCGGATGCAGCGGGGTAGATCGCCGGCCACGGCCATCTGCTGGCAGTCCAGCAAGGCGACGGCGTCCCAATCACTGCGCCGTCGGGCGATGGCCGCAGGGAAGCAGGCATCAAGGTCAGCCGTCACAGAGAAGGTCACCGACAGCAGGCGGGAACCTTCAAGCGCGTTATCCCGCACCAGGGTCTCGATGAGTTCGCTGACCGCCTCGGCAATGGCTTCGCTGGTATTGGCGCTGGCGGTGGTGGCCCCGCGCAGGGCCCGCAGCACGAGGGCAGGATTCATGACCATGGTCAGGGTCGATAGAGCCACAGGGGTTGGCCGGACCAGGCGAGGTCAAGGGTGACGGCCTCCACCAGCGTGGCCAGAAAAGCGCGACCAGGCAGCAGGCCAATGAGCCGTTTGCTGGATTTGCCAAATTCAACCGTGCGGGTTTTCTCCGGATCCAGGCCCGCCAGCTCTGCCGCCAGACGCCGGGCCCGTTCCTCATCCCCAAGCTCGTCCACCAGGCCCAAGGCCAGGGCCTGGGAACCAGTAAAAACCCGCCCATCGGCAAAATTACGCACCGTCGCCTCGGCAAGACCCCGTCCCTCGGCGACGGCGGCCACGAACTGGTCGTAGCTGGCGTCGATGAGCTGTTGCAGCAATTGCCGTTCGTCCTCGCTGAGGGCCCGGTCAGGGGACAGGATGTCTTTGTAGATACCGCTTTTGACCGTATCGAAACGGATGCCGACCCGTTCGAGCAGCCGCGAGAGGTCATTGCCCCGCAGAATCACTCCGATCGAACCGGTGATTGTGCCGGGATTGGCCACGATGCGTTCGGCGGCCACCCCCACATAAACCCCCCCGGAGGCAGATATGTTGCCGAAATCGGCCACCACCCGGCAGCCCTTTTGGCGCAGGCGCCTGACGGCCGCGTGGATCTCCTGGCTGTCGCCCACGGTGCCGCCAGGGCTGTCGATGCGCAGCAACAGGGCCGGGCATTCCCGTTGGCCCACCTCCTCGAGGGCCTTGAGCACCCGGGTGCGGGTGCCTCCGCTGATCGGCCCCTCGATGGCAATGCGTGCCAGGGTTTTGCGGGTCTTTCGGCGCCAGGGCCAGGGCATCAGCATCACGTGCGATCGCAGGATCCTAAAAAGGTGACCCGATTGCGACGGCCAGTAGGGCTGCGCACGGTTCACCATGCCCACCAGGTTCCGATGACGCCAGCCATTCGTTGGCTTCTGATGTTGCTGCCCTTTGCCCTCTGGGGAACGGCGATGGCGGCGATGACACCGTTGTTGGCCGGGGCCCAGCCCTTGATGGTGGCCGCCCTGCGGCTGCTGCCCGCCGGCGTCGTGTTGCTGGCTGTGGCCGTTGCCCTGGGTAGGCCTTTGGCCGTGGACGGCCAAGATTGGCCCTGGCTGTTGTTGTTCGCCGCCGTTGACGGCGCCCTCTTCCAGGGGCTACTGGCCATGGGGTTGGGCCGCAGTGGTGCAGGCCTGGGATCGGTTCTGATCGACTCCCAGCCGTTGTTGGTGGCCTTGCTGGCCAGGGCCCTTTTTGGTGAGGCCATCAACCCGGTGGGCTGGGTTGGCCTGTTGATCGGTGTGCTGGGCATTCTCTGCCTGGGGTTGCCGGCCGACCTTTTGCGCCATTGGTGGCTGGAGGGTCCCCAGGTCAGTGAACTCCAGGCCTGGAGCCATGGAGAACTATGGATGCTGGGGGCGGCGGCGGCCATGGCGGTGGGTACGGTGTTGTCCCGCTTCGCCACAAAGCACAGCGATGCCCTGGTTGTGACGGGCTGGCACTTGCTGCTGGGCGGATTGCCCCTGGTGCTGGGGGCGGCTTGGATGGCCCAGGCCCCAGCCAGCGACGGCGGCCCCTGGGCCGCCAAGGCCCTGGGGTTATGGCCCCAATGGACGGCCACCGAATGGGGGCTGATGGCCTACGCGTCGCTGCTGGGCAGTGCCCTGGCCTATGGCCTTTTTTTCTGGTTTGCCAGCCAGGGCGATCTCACCGGCTTCACGGCCCTTACTTTCTTGACACCGGTGTTCGCCTTGTTGAGTGGACTCCTTTTTCTGGAAGAAAGCCTGCGGCCGTTGCAGTGGCTGGGAGCAGCTTTGGCGCTCCTGTCCGTGGTCTTGATTCACCAGCGACAGCCCCTGTGGCAGGGACGCTGGTCCAAGGTCCCATCTGAGGAGATGTCTTGAAGGTCCATCCCCTGCAGCCTCGCCACGGCCCCTGGCTGCTGCTGACCCTTGGGCTGGGACTGCTGATTTTCTTTTGGCAACTGGGCGCCACGGGTTTGGTGGATGAAACCCCTCCCCTGTTCGCTGCTGCGGCAAGGGCCATGGCCGAAACAGGGGATTGGCTCATCCCACGGGTCAATGGACTACCCCGTTACGACAAGCCACCCCTGGTGTATTGGTTGATGGGGCTGATCTATGGCCTGCCGTCCCAGCTGGCCTGGAATCCGCTGGGCACCTGGGCGGCCCGCTTTCCGTCCGCCCTCGGGGCGGTGCTGGTGATGCTGGCCCTCTGTGACACCCTGCTGCGCTGGCCCCAACCCGCCTTGGCGGCAAAGCAATCGAACGCTCCCACCGGGCCGGCGGCGGCCCTCGGGGCCGCCCTGGCCTTTGCCCTTTCGCCCCTTGCCCTGCTTTGGGGCCGAACGGCCGTCAGTGATTCTCTCTTCACTGCCACCCTGGCCCTGGCCCTGTTATCGGGCTGGCGCAGTTATGCCTCGGCGGGTCGTCACTGGTGGTGGTCCTGGTTGTTGCTGGGCCTGGCGGTCCTGACCAAAGGACCGGTGGCAGTTGTGTTGGCGGCGCTCACATGGCTGACCTTTGCCTGGTTCCAGGCCGATCCGGGGGGGGTACTGGGCAGCCTCCGGCCCCTGCGGGGCCTGGCGTTGACCACCCTGGTGGCGTTGCCTTGGTACGTCCTGGCGCTGGGACATGAGGGGGAGCCCTACTGGCGCAGTTTCTTTGGATATCACAACTTCCAGCGTTTTGCCGGGGTGGTCAATAACCATCACCAACCCTGGTGGTTTTTTGCACCAGTGCTGGTGGTGGCGAGTCTGCCAGCGACGCCGATGTTGCTGCTGGGCCTGGGCCGCACTTTGGGGCCCCTGAGCTGGCCAAAGCGATGGTCAAGGGGATCCGGGTTGCTGCAGCCACCACCAATCTCCCTGGCCCGTTTTGCCAGCTGCTGGCTGCTGGCCATCCTGCTGTTCTTCAGCATCGCCGCCACCAAGCTGCCGAGCTACTGGTTGCCGGCGACCCCAGCGGCGGCCCTGCTGATCGCCCTGGTGGCCGCGGCCCAACCGGACAGGGCGCTGCGCTGGGCCTGGGCACTCACCCTGGGCATGACTTTGCTTTTGGGAGTTGGCTTCCTGGCTGCGCCCCGCTGGCTGCCCCTGATTCGGGATCCGGAGTTACCCACCCTGGCCCCCGAATTGCTGCGGTCGGGTCTGTTGCCTTTGGCAGCCTTCCTCTGGCTGCTGGCAGCCGTACTTGGCCTTTGGAAGGGCTTTTGGAAGGTCAAGTTGCAGGGCCAGCA
>CAMDWF010000178.1 GCA_945878795.1 Synechococcus sp. UW140 | reverse complement strand
CATGCCGCCTTCTTCGCCACCAGCGACGAATACAAGCGCCACATCCCCGGTCGTCTGGTGGGCCAGTCTCGCGATGCCGAAGGCAACCCGGCCCTGCGCCTGGCCCTGCAGACCCGGGAACAGCACATCCGCCGCGATAAAGCCACCAGCAACATCTGCACCGCCCAGGTGCTGCTGGCGGTCATGGCCAGTTTCTACGCCATCCACCACGGCCCCGACGGCCTGGGCGCCATCGCCCGAACGGTGCTGGAGGGGCGTCGGGCCCTGGTGGCCGCCTTGGCTGAACTGGGTCTGGCCTGCGAAGTCGGACCTGGATTCGACACCGTGGCCCTGCGCACCCCCCGCAGTGAAGCCCTGCAGCAGCGTGCCCTGTCGGCAGGCTTCAACCTGCGCCGTGGCCTGAGGGGCGACGGCGATCCAGCCAGCCTGGCCATCAGTCTCGATGAGCTGACCACGGCAGGGGAACTCCAACGCCTGATCGGCGCCCTGGCCGATGACCCCACCCTGGCGGAACGGGCAACCACCACCCTGGAGCTGAGCCTGGCCAACGCCGCCTTCAGCCCCCTCGAAGAGCTGCTGCCCGAGTTGCCGCTCCGCCATGGCCCCTGGCTGGGCCAAACCGCCTTCCATAGCTATCGCAGCGAAACCGAGCTGCTGCGTTACATCCAACGATTGGTCAGCAAGGATTTATCGCTGGTGCACGGCATGATCCCGTTGGGTAGCTGCACCATGAAATTGAATGCGGCGGCCGAATTGGCGCCCGTCAGTTGGCCCGGCTTCGGCCAGATCCATCCCTTCGCCCCGGCCGACCAGACGCGGGGCTATGACCGGCTGGTTGGGGATCTGGAGGCCTGGCTTGGCGCGATCACCGGCTTTGCCGGCGTTTCGTTGCAGCCCAATGCCGGCTCCCAGGGCGAATACGCCGGCCTGATGGTGATTCGCGCCTGGCATCGCAGCCGCGGCGAGGGCCACCGGCGGGTGTGCCTGATCCCCACCAGCGCCCATGGCACCAACCCCGCCAGCGCCGTGATGGCCGGCATGGCGGTGGTGGCCGTGGCCTGCGATGGGGCCGGCAACATCGACCTGGCGGACCTGGAGGCCAAGACCATTGCCCATGCCGCCGACCTGGCGGCCCTGATGGTTACCTATCCCTCCACCCACGGCGTTTTTGAAACCGGCATCCGTCGCATCTGCCAGCTAGTGCACGACCACGGCGGCCAGGTGTACCTCGATGGCGCCAACCTCAACGCCCAGGTCGGCCTGTGCAAGCCGGGCCTCTACGGCGCCGACGTGTGCCACCTGAACCTGCACAAAACCTTCTGCATCCCCCATGGGGGCGGTGGGCCGGGGGTCGGGCCGATCGGGGTGGCCGCCCACCTGGTTCCCTTCCTGCCGGGCCATCCCCTCGCCGCCGGTCCAGGTGAAGCCGGCTCCGGCAGCCACCAGGCGATCGGGCCGGTGTCTGCGGCCCCCTGGGGCAGCGCCGGCATCCTGCCTATCAGCTGGATGTACATCCGCATGATGGGTGGGCCAGGCCTGCGCACCGCCAGCCAGGTGGCCCTGCTGACGGCCAACCTGATTGCCGAGCGGCTGGATCCCCATTTCCCGGTGCTCTACCGGGGCGCCGGCGGCCGGGTGGCCCACGAATGCATCCTCGATCTGCGGCCCCTCAAGCGCAGCTGCGGCCTGGAAGTGGACGACCTGGCCAAACGGCTGATGGACTACGGCTTCCATGCCCCCACCGTCAGCTGGCCCGTGGCCGGCACCGTGATGGTGGAACCGACCGAGAGCGAATCCCTGGCCGAGTTGAATCGCTTCTGCGCGGCGATGGTGGCAATCCGCAGCGAGGCGGCCGCTCTGGAATCCGGCGCTGCCGATCCCCTCGACAATCCGCTCAAGCGTGCTCCCCACACCCTGGCCGCCGTGACCGCCGACCGCTGGGAACGGGCTTACAGCCGCAGTGAGGCTGCCTTTCCGGCCGGTGATCAGCAGCGCACCAACAAGTTCTGGCCGGCCGTGGCCCGCATCGATAACGCCTACGGCGATCGCAATCTGGTGTGCACCTGTCCCTCAGTTGAGGAGGTAGCAGTTGCAGAACTGGCTGCCTGAGGCTGCTGCGGGCTACCATGGAAGCGCCTTTTGGCGCACCATATCTATATTCTCCGTTTTTCCGGTCCCGGTGGCCGGAAAAACTGATCTAGCCATTCATCAAAGGGGACCATGAACGGCGACGGCACAGGCGACCAACCCCCGGCCCCTAGGGGCGGCGTGAGGCAGGTTGAAGGCACCAATGTGGTGCGGGTGCCCTTCGGAGTGCGACTGGCCCGGAAGGTCCGCCCCGAGCGTGCCGACAACTGGGCCACCCTGGTGCTGCCCTTCCATGGCGCTGGCGGTGGTGGTCCCACCCCTCCCCAGGCGGCCTGAACAGGTCTGAGCGGAGCGGGCACTGTTTTACTGCAGCAACCTTGTCTGCTGTAGCTCGAGTTTTCTAGCCTGATTGCCCTTGGGAGAGGGAAAAAGCGAACCGCCGCCGCCTTGGGGGCGATGGCGGGGTTCTGGGGCTGCCGGACTCAGGCGGCCTGCAGTTCTGGCTCGCGGTAGGGGATGAAGCTCGCCTTGCGGGTGCCGCAGATCGGACAGGTCCAGTCGTCCGGAATCGCCGCGAAGGGGGTGCCGGCGGCGATGCCTGAATCTGGATCGCCTGTGGCGGGGTCGTAGATCATCGAGCACACCTTGCAGATCCATTTGCCGGCCACCGGTTCGGCGGCCTCGCCGGCGACCCCCTGGCCCTGCAAGGCCTGGAGGGCCACGCCGTAGCGCTCGGCGTGGTGGTGTTCGATCGGCGTCAGCAGACCGAAGTTGTGGGCGGCGGTGCGGAAAATGCCGGCGTGGTTGCTGGATTCGGCGATCTGCTCCTCGAATTCGGCCGTGGCGACGCCGTCGCGGTCAGTGCGGGCCTGGGCGGCGAATTCCGGGTACATGGTTGTGTACTCGTAGGTTTCGCCCTCGATCGCCAGCTCCAGGCAGCGGCTGAGGATCGCCTGCTTGCCGGCCTCATCGAGGCTGGCGGGGTCGCTCACCACGAGCTCGGGGTGGAGCAGGCGGAAATGGGCGAAGGCGTGCTCGGTCTCCTGGTTGGCGGTGTCGCGGAACAGGCGGGCGAGCTCGGCATGGCCAAGTTGCTTGGCCACATCGGCGAAGAAGAGGTATTTGCGGTTGGCCATGCTCTCACCGCCAAAGGCGGCTGCGAGGTTGGCCTGGGTGGCTGGATTGGAGAGGTCCATGGGAGGGAGGGCGTACTGGTGGGGATCTTAAGCGAAGTCGGATTGACTGTGAGTTGCTTGGCTGGGAAGGGTCGCGGCTGCCGCACCTCGCTGATTTTGCCCAAGGTCTGCTTGGCAGCCGCGATGCAGGTCCGCAGGCGGGCTTGGCTGTCGGCCCGTTCTTGGCGATGGCCTTGGCCAGCTCCGTCTTGGTGGTGTCGGTTCAGGTGCGGCGTGGCAGGGGAATCATCCCCGGGCCTTTAAATAGCAATATGGAAGAGGTCATTGCATCTCTTCTGACAGCCATTATGGATGATTACCGATGGGCAAATTGCCCAAACAATAAATCCCCTTTTTTCTTCTTGTGTGGCCATCCCTGGCCAAGCGGCAAGTTCAACATATCCAACGGCGCATTAGGGCTCGGGTATGGAGGACCGGACCCTGCAGCTGCCTGCTGGAACCCCCATTGGTCGTGTGACCGTCGCGATAACGCCGGCTGAAGAGGCCGCACCGACAGGCCGCCGACTACTGGCCAAACTGCTGGACCTCCAGGCCGCCATCCCCGTGGCCGCGGGTCTCAGTCAAGAACAGATCGACACCGCACTGGAGCATGAGCGGGCCTCCTGGGGGTGAGCGATGCGGCTCTACCGCGATTCGTGTTGCTGATCTACGCCCTCGATGGTGCTGAGCACCTACGGCGCCACACCCTTCAGCAGCTAGAAAATTAGGCCAATGCCCCCTGGGTGATCAGCCATCTGGTGCGCATGGAATGACTCGTGGGTCCGCTGCTCTACTGACTCGGACGGAACTCAACCCACGGCTCTCCATCACGCAGATGATCCATCGATCACGCAGATGATCCATCGCCCCACCCCTGGGTGTTGATCCAGCCTGCGAGCAGCGGAGGCAGTTGGGCATCCAGCCAGAGCCTCATCCCACCGACATAAACCTGAGCTACCAACGAAACTGTAAGGGCGCACCCACAGGGCCAAACGCCTGGATTTTGCCAATGGATACCCCAGGCTAGGTGGAGCATGCTTGATCAGCTGTCGTTATAGGATTCACGGGTCTACAAAGGTTTGCGATCCCGTAACTTGCCACCATGGATCTGATTGATCAACTTCAGACTCTTGCGAATAGGGCTGAGCAGGCTAGCGAAAGTTTGACGAATGAAGAGGCCACAAAAATGGCCCTGATAGCTCCGTTTATACAGGCACTTGGCTATGACATCTTCAATCCTGTTGAGGTAAAGCCTGAGTTTTCTGCAGACCTACCTGGAATTAAGCAAGGCGAACGGGTGGACTACGCAATCCTTGAGGATGGCCATCCCAAGATCCTCGTCGAGGCTAAGCCATACACGAGTGACCTCAGAACCGCAGAAATGGGTCAACTAAGCAGATATTTTCAAGCAACTAAAGCACGTATAGGCATACTAACGAATGGCCGGCTATTTCAATTTTTCTCCGATCTTGATGACCGGAACTTGATGGATCAAAAGCCATTTGCCGAAATCGATTTGTTCGATCTTAGGTCTGCGCCAATTGAGCAGATCAAGCAAATGTCTAAAACGATGTTTGATATCGACAACCTGCTTTCATCCGCCGAAAGACTTAAATATCTGCGTGGCGTTAAAGAAGAAATCAAGGCCGAACTTTCCGACCCCAGCGATTGGTTTGTAAGGGAGATGGCGGTTAGGGTGCATTCGGCACAAAGGATTACTGGCCAACTTCAAGAAAAATTTAAGCCAATTGTAATGGACGCAATCAAGGCTTACATCAATGATCGAATCAACGAGAGACTTAGCACTGCGATGGAGGTCGAAAAGTCGGCAGCCGAAGCCCCCGTAGTCGAGCAAGCAGCGGAAGAAGAGTCCGGCGGAACCGTATACACAGAAGAAGAGAAAGAAGGTCTCTACATTGTGAGAGCAATTTGCGCAGCAGAAGTCGATCCCATGAGGCTCACAGAAAGAGACACAAAAACATACTGCGGCATAATATTAGACGGCAACAGCAGGAAATACTTTATGCGGATGTACTTCAACGCGACCATCAAAAAGATAGAGATATTCGACAATGCTGAGCCTGCAATTGTCCACCTAGAGTCAATCAGCGACCTTTACAAGCATGTCGACCGCATTAAAAATGCGCTTAGATTGAAGCTTGCCTGATGTGCCTGCTTTGGCAAAAGTAAGCATGAAAATGCCAGCTATATCAGCTCTGAATTTTCGAGTACCGCACC
>CAMDWF010000177.1 GCA_945878795.1 Synechococcus sp. UW140 | reverse complement strand
GAGCCTGGTGGATGGGGCGGCGGTCGCCGGCCTGCTGCGCCTCGCCGGCCAGCAGGCGGAGGCCAGCGGCGCAGACCTGTTGCGCAGTGCCCTTGGCCTGGGCCAACTGGATCTACCGCCCGAGCTGGAGCTAGCGGGGGTGGAGGCCTGCGGGCCGCTCGGCACCCTGCTGGCGGGCGATCTGCACCAGCGCGCCGAGGCCATCGCCACCCCGGCGGCCTTCAGGGGTGAGCTGCGGCCCTACCAGCAACGGGGCCTGGGCTGGCTGGTGTTTCTGGGCCAACTGGGGCTGGGGGCCTGCCTGGCGGACGACATGGGCCTGGGCAAAACCGCCCAGCTGATCGCCTCCCTGCTGGCCGATCCCCTGCAAAAACCCACCTTGGTGGTGGCGCCGGTGACCTTGCTGGGCAACTGGCGGCGGGAGCTGGAGCGCTTCGCGCCCAGCTTGACGGTGGGGCTGCACTACGGCTCCCAGCGGCCCCGCACAGGAGCAACGCTGCGGCGGGCGCTCAAGGAGCTCGGCCCCGGTGGCGTGCTGCTCACCAGCTATGGCGTGCTCAGCCGCGATGCCGCCGCCCTGGCAAAGCTGTCCTGGGGCCGGCTGGTGTTTGACGAGGCCCAGCAGCTCAAAAATCCCTACACCGCCATGGCGCGGGCCGCCGCTGGCCTCGGCGGCGAGCGCCGCGTTGCCCTCACCGGCACGCCGGTGGAAAACCGCCTCCACGAACTCTGGGCGTTGTTGAACTTGCTCAATCCCGGCCTGCTGGGCAGCCTGGCTCAATTCCGCCAGCGCTTCGCCATCCCGATCGAGCGTGACCACGACCAAACGGCGGCCGAACGCCTGCGGGGCCTGACGGCCCCTTTTCTGCTGCGGCGCCTCAAAAGCGACCGGGCGATCCTGCCCGATCTGCCCGGCAAGATCGAGCAGACCGAGCTCTGCCAGCTCAGCGAGGAGCAAGCCACCCTCTACCAGGCGGTGGCCGATGAATTGCTGGCGCAGGCCGAAGCCAGCGAGGGCATCGAACGCCAGGGCTTGGTGCTGGCCGGCCTGACCCGCCTCAAGCAGGTCTGCAACCACCCCGCCCACTACCTCGCTGACGGCAGCGACTTGGCGGGCCGCTCCGGCAAGTTGGCCCGCTGCGAGGAGCTGATCGACGCGATTTTGGAGACCGGCGAAAAGCTGTTGCTGTTTACGCAGTACACGAGCTGGGGCGAACGGTTGGCGGCTCACCTGGCCCGCCGCTGCGGGAGCGATCCCCTCTGGCTGCATGGCGGCCTGAGCCGCAGCCAGCGCGACCAGCTGGTGGCCCGTTTTGGCGAGACCGATGGCCCGCCCCTGTTTCTGCTGTCGCTCAAGGCCGGCGGCACCGGCCTGAACCTCACCGCCGCCTCGCACGTGATCCACTACGACCGCTGGTGGAATCCGGCGGTGGAAGATCAGGCCACCGACCGGGCCCACCGCCTCGGCCAGTTGCGCTGCGTGCATGTGCACAAGTTGGTCTGTGGCGGCACGGTGGAGGAGGGCATCGATGCCTTGATCCGCGGCAAACGGGAGCTAGCGGAGCGGGTGGTGGCCAGCGGCGAACAGGCCCTCAGCCGCCTCTCCACAGACGAATTGCGCGAGTTGATCCGGCTGCGGCCATCGGAGGCCAGGCGATGACAGCTGCAGGTGGACCTGCTCGGGATGATGCGCCTGGATCGGCCCGGAAGCCAGCGAGTCGGCCGGCTGCGGCCCGCAAGGGCCGCCAAGAACCCCTGGCCAGCCAGTGGTGGTCGCAGCGGTTCACCGCCGTGCTGGAGGGTTACGGCCTGGGACCGCGGATGGAACGGGGTCGGCGCTACGCCCGCGGCGGCAAGGTGACGGATTTGGTTGTAAAAGCGGGCCGGTTGGAGGCCCGGGTGCAGGGGTCGCGGGCCACGCCCTACCGGGTGAGCGTGCGCAGCGAGGCGGCCAATAAAGCCCAATGGCGCAGCCTGGAGGTTCTGTTCGCCACCCGCCTGGGCTGGGCCGCCCAATTGCTGGCCGGTGAGGTGCCCGCCAACCTGGAGGCGGCCTTCGCCGAAGCCGGTGTGGCCCTGTTCCCGCGCCGCTGGGACGACCTGCAAGTGCGTTGCGGCTGCCCCGATGACGCCGAACCCTGCAAACACATCGCCGCGGTGCTCTACGTCTTCGCCCAGCAACTCGATGGCGATCCGTGGCTGCTGCTGACCTGGCACGGCCGCGATCGCCAGACGCTGCTGCAGGCCCTGCAACAGGGGCCTGCGGGGGCGGCGGCCAGCGGCGGCAAAGCAGGCGGCGATGGGGTGCCGATTCCAGAGGCTGAATCGTTGCCGCCTTGGTGGCCAGCGGGTCTCCGGTCTCGTCCCGATCCACGCCTGCTGCCCCCCGATCCCCTGCCGCCCGATCCGCCCGAGCGGGCGCTGCAACGGCTGGGGCCGCTGGAGATCCCCGGAGCGCCGCCGGATTGGCAGGAGCGTTTGGCGGAGATGTATCGGCAGTTGGTGGCGGAGGAGTCAAGGGGCCAACCGCCGTGAGCATGAGCGACAAGCTTTTTTATTGGGTCTTCCAGAGTCATCCCGACTGGATCCTGGAGCTCCAGCCCGACCTGGTGGCGGCTGCCGGCTTGGCTGGCGACGCGGCTGGCGCTGCCGGCTCTGCTGCCGGTTACCGCTTCTCGGCACCGGTGCTCAAGGAGCGGGAATACCGCCTTGATGGGTTGTTTCTGCCACCGCCGCAGTTGCCGGAACTGCCGGCGGTGATCCTCGAGGCCCAGATGGCAGCCGATCCTGGCTTCCTGCGGCGGCTCTATGCCGAGAGCGGTCGCTGGCTGCAGCAGGCCAGCACTATCGATCACTGGCGGGTGGTGGTGATCTGCCCGAACCGGTGGATAAATTTTGGTCGACTGCGGGCGGTGGCGGAGTTTGTGCGGGAGCGGGTGCATTGGATCGAACTGGAGCCCGCCACCACCGATCCAACGGCCCCGCCGCTGCTGCGGGCCCTGGCGTTGCTGGTGCAGCCAGAAGAGCAGGTGCCGGCCAGCAGTGCTGCCATCCGCCAGCAGGTGGCCGGCACTGATCAGGCAGGCGCCTTGGCCGATGTCATCGCCGCTATCGTGATTACACGGTTTAATGGCCGATCGCTAGAGGAGCTTTGCGCCATGGGCGGCATCACCCTGGAGGATTTCAGCCAAAGCGTGGCGTACCAGGAGATTTTTGGGCAGGGCCGTCAGGAAGGCGAACTGGAAATGGCTCTCCGTCTGCTCCGTCGCCGCTGCGGTGCGATCAGCGCCGAACAGGAGGCCGGCATCAGGGCCCTGTCACTGGAGCGCCTTGAGGCCCTGGCGGAGGCCCTGCTGGATTTCAACAGCCCAGCGGATCTGGTGGCCTGGCTGGCGGTGGGTTGATCAGCGGACTGGGCGGGTGAGGCGGCTGGGATCGGGTGACAGGCCTGCCACCTGCGGCCCACGGCACACCGCCAAGGCAGTGGGTCCACCGATACCGACAAGCCGGCTGGAAAGGAGCAACTTACTTCTGTGATCCTTGCTTATCCCCACCCGATGGCCCAATCCCTCGCCCAGGCGGCCGATGACCTGACGGCCCTCGCCTGGCGCATGCACCAGCTGGCTGAAGCAGAGCTGAACGAGCTGCGCACGCAGCTGGAACAGGAACGCCAAGCCAGGCAGGAGGCCGTTGAGCGAGCCGAGAGCCTGGAGAGGGAACTGGCCCTGCTTAAGGAGCAAAACGAGCAGGACTGCCTTCGCCTTAGCGGCGAACTGGATCAGGAACGGCAGGCAAGGCAGAAGGCTGAAGTGGAGGTGGCCTCCATTCACGATGCCATCCTGGAACAGATGGCGATCAGCGAAGCGGAGGAGGCCATCGCCAAAGCCGGCGAGCAGGAAAGAGCACAACGGCTGCAAGAGCAGATCCAGGGGCTCCACAACCAGCTGGAACTGGAGATCAGGAGCCGCACCCAGATGGAGACAAAACTGAAGGGCGTCCGCCAAGCCTTCTACGACCTGATGCTGCCAATCGAGCCTGAGGAGCCCAGTGACCAGAACGGTTTCAGCGAGAGACTCCTGCAAATGGAGATCAAGCACTGAGCGGGCACGGTTCCACTTACTGCCGCCAACCGCCGCCGCTCCGGCGCGGCGGTTGGCGGCGGAACTGTATGTCTTCGGCCAGCAACTTGCTGGCGATCCGTGCTGCTGTCGCTGATGGCTTCCGTGCTGCCCTGGAAAGCCCAGGGGTCACCGGTCGATCTGGAGCTGGTCAACAGCCTGCGGGGGGAGTTGGCGTGAGCCAGGAGCCGCTGCTGCAACGACCGGCCATGGGGCCGGCGCTGTTGATCCGCCATCCCAGGCATCGGATGCCTCCCGGCTACTGGAGGCTGGCCAGATCACTGACACCCACCTGCTGGAGCGGGACCAGGACTTCCGCACCATTCAGGAGTTGCTGGGCCACAAGGACGCCAAGACCACCATGATCTACACCCATGAACTGAACCGAGGACCATCTGGGGTACGAAGCCCCGCTGACCTGCTCTGAGGAACGGAGGGGTCTTCAGCGGATCGCGTATCAATCCATGAAGCTAGTGGCGGCCACCCAGAAGCCTTCCTAGCAATGAACTTTCGCAAGGGTTAGATTCCTGCACTTGCAAATTATGTGGCAAACAGTCGGCTGGCCACAACTTCTGCGGTCCGCCGAATCAGTGTTAGAAGATCGACAAGTCAACCCACATATATCTATACAAGCTTGCCATCTTCATCTCATTTTGTTAGCTGCTACGGTACTGTCTACACGCTTCTCATGACAAGGTAGATCAATCATTCGAGTCTCTTTTATTGCGTCTTTAGCTGCCCCCTGGACTCCTTTGTAACATCGTGAACACATCTTAGGCGGATCCGCCTAAGATGCACAATCGTTTGTCCTTGAGCCGTGAGATCCATTGTGGTGCAGTCTTTCTGTCGCCTGGCAGCTAGGCCAGTGCTGCGTCTTAGGCGGACAGCCGGGGGAGTCGGTGCAACTTAGGCGGATCCGCCCAAATAGTAGTTGGACCAAGCCGCTGCGCGGCAGATTTCATGAAGTTAGCATAGGCAACTGCCAACGGCGGACAGGGCCCTGGGCAACTCGCCTTAATACAAGCAGAAGTTTTCTCTGACTAGGCCTGGCTGAACAGTTGGGCGGTTGGGTCAATCAAGACACTGAAGCAAGTGCATTCAGCGTAAAGCCTGATTGCAGCTCATGTCCCGATTGCTCCCACAGGAGGATGTTCCCATGAATGCAGAAGAACTTGAGAAGTTCAAGCAGTTGCTTGCTGCTTACGACCAGGCTCTACGCTTACAAAGAATGCGAGAGCGAACGATAGAAACCTATCGCCAGTACTTATGGAAAGCAGCCAAACATTTCAACCGATGCCCAGATAACCTGAGTGCGGATGAACTGAAGAGCTATTTTGCCTGGATGTTGAGTTGCTACGCGCCGAACACGGTCAATGTGCAAGTTGC
>CAMDWF010000176.1 GCA_945878795.1 Synechococcus sp. UW140 | reverse complement strand
TACCAGCAGCTCATGGGCGGCGCCTTAATCGGTCGGGGCTTTGCAGATAGGAGTACGTGCCGAAGGTCAAGATTCCTGTGTCATATCAGTGATCTCGTGGCCCTGGCTTCGCTCCCAGGGCGGTGGGGGGGGGCAGCCTCGGGCAAAGGTCGAATGAAAGGGTTCCGTCAAGGTTTTTCCCGGTTGCGAGTGTTGGGTTCTCCGTCGCTCAGGCTGCATCGAGATCAAGAGTCAGCTCCTCGATAGGCACCGTTAGCCGGCCGGGAGAGCCGGGGCGATAAACCCTGGCCTCGGTGCCGTCGGTTGTCTCAACCTCCCAGCCAGGTTGAAACCGTTTTTCGGCGGGGCTCCACTTGCAAACCCTTTCCCCTGACTGGATTTCAGCCCGCTTGTCTGGTTGCTGTCTCAACCTCTCAACCTGTTTTGGTAACTCCTGGAATTTTTTAGCCTTGAGATCTTCCCCTTTCCCTCTTTCTCCTTCCTTTTCTTGTATAAGGTTGAGAGGTTGAGACAGAAGGGTTGAATCGCTGTGCTGGCCTGGCGTTTGGCCTGTCTCAACCCCTGCGGGTGAGGCTGAGACAGGTTGAGGCGCTCGGCGCCAGAACCGGGGCCTGGCACCGCCATCGGCGCGGCTCTGGTGTTGATCGCGGGTGAAGCCCAGCGACTTGAGCAGGGGAGCAACCTCGTTTTGATGCTTTCGCTCGATGCGGTTGTCACCCACGCAGCCGGAGCCGATGAGGGCCTGATCGCTGGTGAACTCAGATGGGGCTGAGGGCATCCATCGCAGCAGGAGGGCTAGCCATGGGTGCTCCGGCGCATAGCCCAGGTTGCGGCGCTCAGACTCCACCTGGGATAGGGGGCTGAGGATTGGCAACCGGCCGGCGCGGTAGGCCAGGACGGCGGCACGCCAGATTCGATCCCGGTCATCCCTCAGTCTGTTGTTGTCGATGGGCTTGTTAATCTCAATCACCCAGAATCGGCGGCTCCCGGTTTCATCACGCAAAAAGTCGTCTCGGTTGCAGGTGGCAACCAAAATCGAGCGGCGCGGATGCTTCTCACTGGTGCGGGCATAGGGCGGGCGGAAGTGATCCACCGGGGAACTGAGAACCGCCTTCACCTCGGCCGCCTCCTTCCGACCGGTGACGGCATCAAGCTCAGCCAGTTCGTAGATCCAGGCGGTGTGGATCGCCAGCTTGAGATCCTTCTCGTTGGCCTGGGGGGTGTCGCAAAACCAGTCCGGTGAGGCAAGGGTGCGCCATGCGGTGCTTTTGCCGATCCCCTGCGGTCCTCTCAGCACGCTACAGGTATCAAACTTGCAACCGGGTTCCATAACCCTGGCAACAGCGGCCACCAGGGTGGCCGCGAGCATCTCGTCATAGAGAGGTTCGTTGGTGCCGAAGTAGGTGGAGGCCAGGGTGTTGAAGTCTGCAGGCTCGATGCCGTCGTCCTGCTCGATGTGCTCCAGGTATTGCACAACGGGGTGATACGTGTTTTCCCTGGCGACCCTTAGAACGGCATCCACGGCTTTGCCCTTGTCGATATTCCAGCGCCGCTCCGACAGGGCTACATAGAGATCGTCGAGGCTGTGGCCTGGGATGGGCTCGTCGTCGATCTCGGGCGTGAGGGTCAGCTCGTTGAAGCGCAACCGGCCAGGGAGGCTCTCACGCAGCTTGATGGCGAGCTGACCCGGCGGTAGCCGTTGCTCCTTACCGCTACTCGCCTCTATCGCTGTGTAAATCGGAGTGAGATCAGCCATTGCTGGGATCCTCCCCGGTGGGGTGGGGTGGCCACTCGATCCGCTCGTCCTGGCGTACCGGGCGGTTGCCCTTGGTGACGGAGCCCAGCCACTCGATGCCGTAGCCGTGGACCCGGCGGCCTACTTTTTCCCATTGGCTGAAGAACTCGCTGTCGGTGTGTTTCCCGCTGCTGGCGCTCCATGCGCGGGCCTCTTCGACCGGGAGCCCAGCACGGTGAAGGGCGCAGATGGTGGGCCACCATCCATCGTTGTAATCGAGGTCGTGATTCGGCCAGAAGTCGAGGTAATAGCGCGCCCAATCCACAGGCGTACGTTCACCGCTGCTGTGGGCCACACGGGGCAGATAGGGCTTCGGCGGTGCCGGGCGCATCGCCTCGATCAACCAGTCCGGGGCCTCGGCGAGCTCTATCTCCACCGGGCTGCAACCGGGCCACCAGCGGTAGGTTCCGGTGATGGGGTGGGCGCCATGGATGACGCTTTGCTGGCCCAGCCAACGGAACTCCAGGGCGCCATGAGAGGCAGGCTTGAGGCCGGTGCGCAGGCTAATGGGCACGATCAGCCCGATCTGTCGGCGGCCCGGTCTGCCGCTGCTCCAGCACCAGGAGGGCGGTAGGTCGGCAGTCGGGTGGCCAGTAACCTCCCGGAAGCGGAACTCACCAGCGCCTGGATTGTCGTCGGGAGGGTCGAGGTCGGTGGCAAGGATGCCGCTGTGTCCCAGCCGCAAACCGATGGCCGCGGCCCTCAGAAGCTGGTGATCGCTGAACCGCAGGGAGGGCACCTGCCAGTTGTTGTGGATCGGCGCCTTATTGGCACCCACGGGGATGAGATGCGGGCGGATCTCGGGTGGGATGGTGGCCAGGAGAGAAGTGGCATTCATCGGGCCACCTCAACGGGCAACGGATTTGTCCAATGCCGCGGACAGACAGCAGGGCCTTCCAAGGTCTTCATGGCTGCACCTCAAACCGCAGGAGAGGCTGTCAGCGCCTGCCGTTGTGCACGGCCTCTGTAATAGAGGGCATCAGCACAGGCCTCAACATTCCATTGCCGTGGAGAGTTGCTAAGCGGTCCGAACCTCCAATGCTTCCCCTCAATCAGGAAATCGTGAAGGTCTGCGTATCGCTTCAGTGTGCGAGAGGATACGCCTAGGGCTAAGGCGGCTTGCCCAGTAGGCAGCCACCTCTTTTCTTGGAATGCCATGGAACTGGAGGATTAAGTTGATTGAATCGAACTCAAACCTCACAACAGGAATCACTCCTAATGTGACAGGTTCCCTAAATCAAATCCGCATTAAGCGTTTATTGATCTTGGGTGCCCTGACTGGCCGGCATCACGCCTAACCGTGGACCATGGATCACCAGCGCGGCCGATAGCCACGGCGTCACGCCTTGCCGCTGGTGTGCATCAGTGACTAGACAATGCATCACCTGTCTCACCTTGTCAACCCCCCGTGGATCTGATTGGCCCATGGCCGGGTCCTCATCGTGGGGGCCGCGAAAAAAATGCGCCCATTTCTGCGCCCACTTCGTCTTCCAAGTCCCAACACGAAAAAACCGCCTGGCCCAAAAGCCAGACGGTGAAAGAGATTTGAGGATGGAGCCAAGCGGATTCGAACCGCTGACCCCCTGCATGCCATGCAGGTGCTCTACCAGCTGAGCTATGGCCCCATTGATGCGACGGTCTTATCCATCGCCCAACCAACATACATGCTGGCGGTCCTCAGAGCTGGCGCCAGACCGCCACAAGCCGCCCCTGGATCTGCACCTGGTCGGCGGGAAGCAGCAAGGGCGGATAGGCCTGATTGGCAGCCTCAAGGCGCACCTTGCGCCCCTGACGATGGAAGTGCTTGAGGGTGGTGCCACTACCGGCCACTAGGGCGCTGACGATGGCGCCGTCCCGCAGCTGCGAGGGATCAGCCACCGGCTCCATCAGCACCACGTCGCCATGGGCGATGTGGGCTTCCACCATCGAATCCCCGTTCACGGTTAGGGCGAAGAGGTCGCGGTTCTCCAGCAGGGGCTTGAGGTCGAGACGGTCGCGATCATCGGCGGCCGGATCGATCAATCCCCCCGCCGCCACCGATCCGAGAACGGGGATGCCAGCAGGGCCGCCCCCCAGCAACTGCAGGGTGCGGGCCTGGCCCTCCTGCCAGGTGATCCAGCCCTTCTGCTGCAGGTGGCGCAGACGGCTTTGGATCGGAGCCGGCGATCGCAATCCCATGGCCTCGACCATTTGGCGGATCGAAGGGCTGTGGCGATGGCTGGAAATATAATCCTGCAACCATTCGTAGAGCTCCTGCTGGGCGGAGGTGAGCTGCTGGGGGGCGGGCACCGGCGGATGGCGAATCTCTGGTACAGATGTACCGTCTCGCGGGGCTTTTGTCCAGTTTTGGGCTGAATTCCGCTCAGCCGGGAGCCAATAGGGCCGCCAAAAGGGCCTGTTGGACGTGCATCCGGTTCTCGGCCTGATCAAAGACGCGGCTCTGGTCGCCTTCGATCACGGCGGCGCTGATCTCCTCGCCGCGGTGGGCCGGCAGGCAGTGCAGCACGATGGCCCGGCTGTCGGCTTCCGCCAGCAGGGCCCCATCAAGGCACCAGCCCCGAAATGCCCGCTCCCGTTCAGCCTGCTCCTGCTCCTGCCCCATCGAGGCCCAGACATCGGTGTAAAGGGCATGGGCGCCGCGCACAGCAGCCACGGGCTCGTGAACGACGGTGATTTGAGCACGACCGGCAGCCAAGGCCTCGGCCCGCGCCACCACGGCCGGATCAGGGGCAAACCCCTCGGGCGTGCCGATGCACACGTTCACCCCCAGCAAGGCGCCCATGAGCATGAGCGAATGGGCCACGTTGTTGCCATCACCGACATAGGCCAGGTTCAGGCCCTCCAGATACCCGAAGGCCTCCCGCAGGGTGAGGAAGTCGGCGAGGGCCTGGCAGGGGTGCTCCTCGTCGGTGAGCGCATTGATCACCGGGATCGAGGCCCAATGGGCATAATCGGCTAGGTCCGCCTGGGCGAATGTGCGAATCGCCAATGCATCGCAATAGCGACTCAGCACCCGGGCCGTATCGGCGATCGGTTCCCCCCGACCCACCTGGGTGACGAGCGGCAGCAGGTCGATGGTCTGGCCGCCGAGGCGGGCCATGGCCACGGTGAAGCTGACTCGGGTGCGGGTGGACGCCTTGGAGAAGATCAAGCCCAGAACCCGGCCCGTCAGATCAAACCGCTGGCTACCTGCCTTGAGCTGGGCAGCAAGGGTGAGCAGGGCCTCCACCTCAGCGCGGTCCAGATCGCTGGAAGAGAGAAAATCAGCGCCAGCGAGGCCGGCGAGGGCGCCGTCGAGGCAGGCCATGGCCGCTCCATCAAAGAACCCTTATCGGAGATCCATGGCCCCGCAGTCAAGGGGGGTGACCTGCCCAAGGGCTCTAGGGCCCCGATCGGCTTAGCCGACCTACAGGGTGTGAGACACCCCCCCGGGTCTGATGGTCATCGGTACATGAGGGTCGGTCGAGGTTAAACAAAAGGTGTCCGGTGCCACCAAAAGTGATGAATGGAAGCTAGTGATGGTACAGAGTTGACCCATACCCTACGGCCGATAGGCGACTTTAAATTCCATTTAAGGGCACCTCGAAAATTGTTAAGTGGACTTGATTCTGGCGGAATTATGGCTATCATTACATAATCAGATCTGAATGCGACAGTGGGCCAACGAGGTTTCTGGGATGAGCAACAAAGAGTTTCAAAACTTCAAGAGAAAAAGCCCG
>CAMDWF010000175.1 GCA_945878795.1 Synechococcus sp. UW140 | reverse complement strand
CGGTCCCTGCAGGTCCTGCGGGATCTGTTGGTAGACCTGCTGAAGTTTGATCCTGACTACGTTCACTGGAGGTGCATCGGTGCTCGCCCCAGCGCCAGCCTCGCCAGGGCCTGAACATTCGACGGATCGGGCCGCGCTGCATCTGCAGGTCGCGGCCGAAGCGCACATCCAGCGGCGGCCAGAGATCGGCGGGGGGCTCGCCGAAGTGGTGGCGGTAACTGCGGATCGTGGCGCGGTACTGCTCGTGGAATCGCTCCCGTTCTGCTTGGCCGCCTTTGGCGGGGCGATGGTGCAGCGGCCGCCCCAGCACCCGCGGGCAGAAGTCGTTCCAGTAGGCGTCGCTGCACAGCAGATGCAGATGCCACATCTGATCCACCTGGTCGGACGGAGTGACCTGATGGTCTGCCACCAGGGCCAGGAAGACAAACTTCCGGTACTCCTCGATCGCGCGCAGGCCAAACGGCCGGCTCCAGCCGTTGGCGCGCATCAGATGGGCGACAAAGCCAATCTCATGGCTGGGATCATCCAGTTCGTAAGCGCTAATTTTTTGATACAGCTGCTGCAACTCCAGCATATAAGCTTATTAAGATTATGCTATGGACAATATATGCTGGTTTGGAAATCTGTCAATCATGGCTAGATGCAAGGAGATGGAAGATACTGGAACCCACCACCGTGCCGCCCTGGGGGGGATACACTACCTCCGGCGACAGCATTTCCATCCCTCGCCAAAGCTCCTGCAGCGATGAGCTGGACCGTATTTCTGCAGGCCTTGGGCGAGCGCCAAGAGCACGCCCTCACCCCCCACGAACTGGAGGTGATTCTCTGCCTGCGGCAGGAGCCCGGCCAGAGCAAGCAGCAACTCCTGGAGGCCTATCAGCTGCGTCACGGTCCAATCGAGGAGGAGGCCTTCACCCAGCGCCTGCGCACCATCTACCGCAAGTTCAAGATCAGCGGCAATGGCTACAAGCTGCCCCAATTGCAGCGGTTCCTGGCGCAGCAGTACCAGGGAAGCGAGCCGGGCTTGTCCCGTTTTGGCCTCAGCAGAATCCACGCCGCATTTCCCACCGATACCTTCGCCAACGCCCTTGAGCGGCTCCTGCACGACCAGGGGCAAGACGAGGAGGACGACCACAGGGAGGTGGCCATCCTGCAGACCTTCGCGCCCAACCTGGAGTACTACCGCGCCCACCTCAACCGCTGTCTGGAGGCCGGGGTGCGGGTGCGGATCCTGCTGGCCTGGCCCTATTCCCTGGCTGCGGGGCTGCGGGAGCAGGTGTTGACCCGCTATGCCGCCGAGCCGCTGGCGGAGGATTTCGCCATCCAGGGCAGCGTGATCGCCAATCTGGAAACCCTGGAGGCCACGATCCGTGCCAGTCGCAATCCCGCCTATCTGGAGATCCGGCTGTACGACACCTTGCCTTCGCTTTCGCTCTACCGCGCCGGTTCCACCCTGCTGGCGGCGCCGTTCCTGCACGGGGCCCTGGCGATCCATACCTTCCAACTCGAGCTCGATCTCGGCGCCAGTGATGCACTGCTCACCGGCACTTTGTTAAACGACTTCGAGCGGATGTGGACCGTGGCTCGCCCCTTCCTGCCCGCCCCCGATCAGAACTGGCGCAATGAATTGAAGATTCTGTTCACGGATTGATCGCCATGCTGGCCCCCCTCAACGCCCACGAACTAAGATGTATCTCCAGCCTGCGGGCCCACCCCCTGCTGGCCAACATCGCCGCCCTCAGCTGGGACAACCTGCTGGACTTGTTGTTGCAACGGCGCTATTTATCGCTGTCGATCGTCAATGTATACGAGTGCGTCATCGACGCCTTGGAGAGTGACGCCATCAAGGCCACAGTGCGGCAGATTCTGCATGAGGAATACCCGCGCAATACCCGTGGCATGCCCCTGGCCTCCCATCGCGAATTGCTATTTCGCGACCTGCAGCATCTGGGCGCCAGCCGGGAGTGCATCCTGACCACCAGCGAAGCCGCTGAGACGCATCAAGTGCGGCTGGCGAGCATGCAAGCGTTGCACAGCTGCCTCGGCCAGCCCCACAGCGACCTGGCGCTGATCGCCTTCCTGCGCTTCTGGGCCGAGGTGCTGGTGTCGGTGGAGTACGAATGCCTGTGGCCGCGCCTTTCGGAACGCTTGGCCCATGGCCCAGCGGCGGAGGGAGTGCGATCTGAATTCTTTTATTACCACATGATTCACGATCGCCGCCAATCAGACATCGGCGCTGGGCAACTCCTGGGTGGCCTCACCCACTCCCAGGAACTGGCCCGCCACATGGCGGAGCTGATAAGTTGCGATGAAGCCCTCCAAATTGCCATCAGCCAGGTAGAGCAGGCCTGGCAACTAAAGGATCGCTTTTATCGGCAATTCCTGCCCCTGCTAGCCCCGAGCCAACATCTGGGGTGTGAGCAATGATTACGTTTAGGAAGGATAGCAACCGGGCCCGGTTGGCGGCTGGGGGGGTCGAGCTGTACTCGGGAGGAAAGCACATCCGCATGATGCAGGCCCTACCCCATCGAAGCCTTCTTACACTGATCCCTAGCTCAGCCGGAGCCATGACACTTGCTCCAACCGTTGCCGGTTGGGCTGGCTGTTGTTTGCCGAGCAGGGGGCTGTGGAGATTTGGCGGGCCGGTGGCGGCGTGATGGACCCTGGCAAACCCCTGTGGATCGAGCCGGCAACGGTTGGAGCTGGCAGAGATCTGGAGCGACTGAAGAGCTGAGCAGGGCTGGATACGTGGAGATCAGCTATCCTGGCAACTTGCCCGGCTGGCCAACAGCATCGAATACAGCTCAGCTTGGATAGGTAGGCTTTTAGGCTGCACCTGAACGAGGCTTGCGATGTGACTGAACTCGAAGGTCTTCGATTCGAGAACAACGACAGCGTCCTGTCCCATCAGCGAATAACCATGCGTCGTGCGTGGACAACCGGGAGGAAATTCGTGTTGCGGCCGGCAGGCTGGAGCCGATCTATGATGCTGGGATTGATTGCGACGGTTGGCATTTATGGCTACCAGCGTGAAAAAAGAGAGAAGCAGAAGGACCTCCTGGCTTTCGCCGATGTGGCGCGATATCGATTCGCTGAGGAAGCAAAACGAATCCACCAAGAAAGAGATCGAGAGCATGAGGAGAAAATCCAAGCAGACCGAGACAGAAACCGAGCAATTGAGGAGCAAGTCCAAGCAGATCGAGATAGAAACCGAGCAATTGAGGAGCGAAACCGAGATCTTGAAAAGGCAAAACAAAGCGCTAGAATTGATCGAATCAAGCGACTTAAGCGCCCTTCTTAGGGAAGCTACAATACCCGGCAAGAATGATTCAGATCACTCTGAGGGTCAGCTGGATCTTGATCTTCTTGCTGAAAAGTTTATGGCACTTGGTTGTGATGTTGATGATGTTCCCTTTTTGATTGATGTGCTTGAACTGACCAAGGAGAAAGAGTTGAGTGCACCTCGAAAAAAAATCCTATCTATTCCCGCAAGTCAGGGTCAAGCAAGTCGTCGCAATAATTCTTGCATAAAAAAGATATCGGTGAGGCCTGAGATTTTCAAGGAGCCCGAACAAAATTTGGGCGAGCTACATCTTTCACAAGCAATTGGCTAGTCGTCAGATTGGATATCCGCCTGTCAACAACGAAGCCCACCAATTACCATAACCCCGGCTGAACAGACCCAGCCTCGCCGTCCGCGTCTCCAGGACCCTGCAGCCCCCTACCCTTCCCCCCTTTCTCCATCACGCCCTTATCCGCAGCTTTAACTCCCACCTCATCCTCAGGAATCATCGTCTTGGGCACCTCACTCCAAAAGCCACGTTTGCGGTCGTGATCCCGTCGTAGCTGCAGCATATAACTGCGGTGATCAACCAGTCCCCCCCCAATCCTTGATGGCGGCGGCCAAACGGTGGCAGGTTTCGAGATGGCGGGCCGCGTGGATATAGCGCTTGGGGCGCTTCACCTTGAGCGTGAAATCGACCATCGTCCGCAGGCAAACTGTAGCCGCCAGCGGCTGGCGTTTTTCCAGCAGTTCTGCCAGCGGCGCCAGCAGGTAGTAGCGATCGCCATTCAGGGGCTTGGGCGCAGCCAGCACCAGCCGGGCGGCCCGGTGCGGCTCCGGCCAATGCAGCAGAAACCACAATGTCTCTTCCAGGTCGTCGTGTTCCGCCACCAGATCGAGGGCCTTCTCTTCGGCGGGCATGTCCTCAAAGGCCGGCACTGTCAGCGCCTCGGGGTTGTGGTTGCGATATTCGGCCAGATAGGCCTCGGCATCGCCCAGGGCATCGGCGATGTCGAGCATGGCGATGCTCACGATCAAATCGGGCTGGGTTTTGGCTGTCGCGGTGCCGCTGGAGCGCTGGCGCAGGGTTTCCAGGCGCAGGCGCAGATGGGCCAGCCCCTCGGGCCCCAGGGCCGGGCCCAGATCGCGCACGATCGGATCGAATTGGCCATAGCTGTTGCTCACCACCGCGGCATAGACCTGATCGGCCAAGTTCTGCGGCTTGCCGCGGGCCGCCAGGGCCACCTGGCCGAGGGCGGCGCTGACCTGATGGAACCAGTCCCGCAGCACCGCATCGCGGTCATCACAGCGCTCGATCAGCTTTGAAGACAGCTCCAGCACCTCCCAGAGCAAATCCACCGCCAGATCGACGTCGTGAGCCGCGATCGGTCCGCAGATCGCCTGGCGCTGCCGCTCCAGCTCCCGCAGCAGCTCATCGCGCTGGTGGTCTTCAAGCAGGCTGCATGCGCGGGCGATGCTGGCCAGCCGCTTGCGCAGCTCCCGCGCCATCTCCAATGGCCCCTTTTGCTCGGCCAGCGCCAGCCGCAGCAACCGCTTGCTGGCGTTGTTGCCCTCGCAAAGCAGGATAAGAAGCTCCGCCAGCCGGGCCGCCCCCAGGGCTTCGAGATTTTTGGCATTGAGGGTGCCCTTCGCTGCGCCTTTGGCCGCCATCGCTGTTGCTGAAGCTGACGCCTCCAGTCTCGGTCAGCTGGGTGGGGTGGCGGTCCTCACACCTCATCCCCCTTAAGCCGTAGGGCGCTGTGCGGGCTCTACTACCGGGGGGTCACAACAGCAAACCATGGGCAACGCAGCATTGCCTATGGGCCAAGCATGCCTCCATAGCGAACGCTGCCTTTACTATGGAGCGAGGCAACGCTCATCGGAAAGGCACGGCAACCCATGCTTGAAGCCAGATCGAGCCGCGCCGGCACCTACCGCAGCCAACCCAAGGGATACCGGGCTTTCCATCCCGCACCGCTGCCACCGGATCCACCGCTGCGGCTGAGCGGCGAACTGCAGGTGCTTCTCTCCCAGGCCGATCGAGCCCTGGGCCGGCTGGATGGGTCGGTGGAAACGCTGCCAAACCCGGATTTGTTTGTGTTCATGTACGTGCGCAAGGAGGCGGTGCTCTCCAGCCAGATTGAGGGCACACAGAGCTCCCTGCAGGATCTGCTGGCGGCGGAGGCCAATCTGTTCGGCACCGAGACGCTGCCCCGCGATGTGGATGAGGTGGTGAACTA
>CAMDWF010000174.1 GCA_945878795.1 Synechococcus sp. UW140 | reverse complement strand
AATTGTTAGTCCTATTATTTAATACATAATTACCTTCGTAGATCTGCTTGGTGAGTCCCGCATCCATTTGACTGCGGAAGACGGGGCAGGTGCGGGTGTTGGGGTTCAGCAAAGAGATGTCATCTGCAGTTAGCTGGAAAAACCTTTGCGATTCTGCCATCTGATGCAGATGGCGAATATAGAAGCAATACAGAGCGGGATTACCTTTCTTCCCTGCACCCCTCAATGTCAGCAGGCAGAACTTGTAGGCATGGTGAACCTCCCGAAAGATAAAGGCTTCGTTCTCAAATGAGATTAGGCTAACGAGTCGTCCGCCACTTGCGATGGCATCGAAAAAAGCCTTGGTGCTGTTGTCAGTGGCAATCCCAGTCGGCACAATCAAACCGGAGCGTCCACCTGGAGCGATCAACTGGAGGAACAGCTCGGCAAACAGCGCGTAGGTGTTCAAATCACCCACTGCCGTGAGCGCAAAGCGTCTGCTGCCGCGGATGAACTCACCGCTGCCCTCAGCTTCCCGCTTGGCGACTTCGAACTCGTGCACCAGTACAAGGTCTGTTTCGGAGGCCTCGCCAGCCTTCAAAGCCTGGATCAGCCTCTCTCGCGCCGCCTTGTTGGGCGCCGTGGCAATTGCCTCCGATCGCGCCGCAAAGAACTCCTTCTCTTGCAGCTTGATCCGCTCCCACGGCGGATTGCCCAGCACGCAATCGAAACCACCATCTGCTAAAGCATCGGGAAACGCCAGGTGCCAGTGCAGAAAACGGAAAACCTTTGCGGCTTGTTGCACCGCAGTTTCAATCGTTTCCGGCAGAGCGCCGCCGCGCAGCAAGGCATCCAGGTGCTCTGATGTGGGGACGTGGTTCCGTGAGGCTGCCTTCTTTTCCAGGAAGAACGCAGCGGTGTAGGTGTTGGCCGCCAACCTCTGGCGCTGCACAGCGGCCTCCTCCAGCCATTCGGCATAGGCCTGTTGCTTGGCGCGGGAGCCAGCCAGATCTTCTTCTTCAATCGCCTCAAAGCCCTCCTGGCTGGGAGTGACAATAGAAACCTGAATGCCACTGAAAAGGTCTCCCTGACCTCGCTTAGCAAAGGCCTGGTTATCTTTCTTCAGGCTGGTGCAGACCTCTTTCTCGTCTCCTGTAAGCGGCTTGTAGGCCCCATCCGGGATCCCCTCATCCAGCACCTTCGGGTCAAACACCCCCACCAGCGAATCGCCACATTGAATGTGGGCATCAAGGAAGCCCAGGGGCTTGCCCGGTTCGATCGCCTCCATCCATAGCGCCACCTTGCACAACTCCACCGCCATCGGGTTGCGATCCACCCCATAGATGCACTTCGCCACCACCTCCCGCATGCACTGCTGGCGCAATTCTTCGCTGGGTTGGTCGTCGCCTGCCCGAATCCGCGCCAGCTCCAGCGCCAGCCGCCGCGCCGCCGCCAAGAGAAAGTGGCCACTGCCGCAGGCCGGATCCAGCACCCGGATCGCCAGCAGGGCCGCTTCCTTTTCCTCGGCTGTGGTGGCGTTCTTTAGCCGCTCGCGAATCACCGGCAGCAGGGCGCTCTTGATCAGCTCCTGCACCAGCCCATCGGGTGTGTAGTAACTCCCGGTGGTCTTGCGGTCGCTGCCGGCTCCACCACCAAGCACCAACCGCCAGATGCCACCACTGCGGTTGATCAGTGGATGCAGTTCCAGCAGGCTTTCATACACACTGCCAAATTCCTCGGTATTGAGATCGCGGTAGTTGATGCGGGTGCGGCTCTGGCTTTGCTCGTCGAAAAACCAGCCGATCGCCTTCACAGCCTCCAGCAGGAATCCGTTGGGAATCTCTAGCTGATCAAGATGGACGCACTTTTCCTTGGCAAACAGGCCCCCCAGCCCCGGCAGGCCCAGCGGTGAATCGCCGCGATCCAGCTCGGCGAACACCAGCCGCTGCACCTTCCAGAGATCAGAGTATTGCCCTTCGCAAGCACTGCGCCGGATCGCCAGATCCCGCAGTCGGCTAAGGCTGTAACCCTGCCGGTAGATCGCCTGCCTCTCCGGATCGGTGCCTTCGGCAAACAGCAGGCCCCGGTCCTCCGCCACGCACAGGAACAGCAACCGATACACCAGCCGCAGCAGCTCCTGGAAGAACTCCTGGATGCTGAGCTCGTTGCTCTCCAGCTGGGCGATCAGCGCCTGGTTGTCGCGGTGTTGCAGCATCCCATTGGCTAGGTTCTCCAAAGCCAGCTGCACCCCATCGCGCAGCTTGTTGAGGGCCCGCTCGCCGGTCTGCTGGCCCTTCGCCTTCCAGCCATCCAGAACACATTCGCCCTCGCCATCTCGCTGCAAGCGACTGGCCTGGAGCAGTAGCCACAAGACGGTGAACTCATCGAACAACCCGCCGTCGAAGAGTTGATCCAGGGCTATCGCCACATAGGCCGGCTTCACCAGGGCGGGGTTGTCGTGCAGCAACCGGATCGTGGTGCCATTACAAAGCACACCCCAGTTGGCCGCATCGTCCGCATTGAGGCATTCCTGCAGGCAGCTATGGGGGGACCTGCGCCGGTTGTCCTGCCCAAACTGTTTGTAGCCCTTGTCCAGCTCTTCGCTGGGCAAACTGGTGAGCACCAGCGGCACCGTGCCCTTAAAGGCGCGGTAATTGATCGGAAAACTCGCCTCGCCGATCTGGTGTGCATCACAGGCCTGCAGATCCCCCCAGCCGAACACCTCCTTCAACAACCGCTGGCTGAAATGCACCCCAACGGCTGAATCAATCCCGCGGCTGCGCAGTTCCTTGGCCTCCTCCCACAGCCCCTTGGCCTGGATCCAGGCCTGATCGAGCGGCACCTGCAGCCGCATCCCCTTCGGCAGCCCGTAGTCCTGGGGCGACATTTTGGGAGCGGCCTGGCGGGCGATCTGCTCGATCAGGGACGCCGGAAGCAAACCACCCACCAGTTGGATGGCATTGAAATGGAGGGTGGCGGCGCGGCGGCGGCTCATCGGACACCACCTGCCGCCTCGGTCTGGCGCCACAATGCGATCACTGATTGCAGGCCCTGGTCATGGCGACCCTCACCCTTCACGACGTTCCCGACGAGTTGATCCTCAAGCTCAAGCATCGGGCCCGCGAACATGGCCGCAGCCTGGTGCATGAAGCAGTGGTTTGCCTGGAGAGCATGGTGCAGCCGTCTCCCGACCCGAAGACCGTGGCGAAGGCTCCGCAAGATGCTGACCGTGCCAACGATCCAGTACTGGCAGCCGAGCTGGCCGAATTTGCCGAAATGCGCAGCTGGTTCAAGGGCCCCCCGATTGATGAGGCTGAACTGGTGGCGGCCACCGAGAGGGACAGCCATTGACCCTGGTGGCAGATACCAACGTGCTTGCCGAACTTTTCCTGCCAGCACGACAAAGTTCCCAGGTGCTTTGGTGGTGGGAGAGGGATCGGGACTGGCGCCTCCCGCCGCTCTGGCAATCGGAATTCCGCCATGTGCTGCTGAAGTACATGCGGGCTGATCTGCTGGAAACCACCAAGGCTTTGGCGATCTGGCAGAAGGCCCTTGGACGCCTCGCGCCGCTGGAACATGCCGTGGATGGCCAGGAAGTCCTCGCTCTCGCCATACGTCACCAGTGCTCCAGCTACGACGCCGAGTTCGTGGTGTTGGCCCAGCAGCTGGGCTGCCCGTTGCTGACTTTCGATCGCAAGCTGCTGCAGCTCTTTCCTGATCTTGCGGTGCAACCTGGCTCATAGCTGCGGTGCCGGCAGGAGCAGCACCAGGCCGATCACATCCACCGGCAGGGTGGGCTCACAGCGAAAGCGCATCCGCAGCGCCCCACCCGTTCCCACCGAGGCCTGTCGGACCCGTCGGTGGTCGTCCTCCGCCTGGGTGGCGCGGTCCAGGGCCAGGGCTTCCAGTTGACTCTGCAGGGCTGGAAGTTCAGCGATCGTCCGTTCCAGTTCCATCTGCCGTTGGCCGGCCACCAGATTGCCCACCGCAGAGGCATCAAGTAGTTCGAGCGCTTCCCCATCGTTGAGCACCTTCAATCCTTGCGGGCTCACCTGCAGGGTGAGGCATTCCTCCACCAGCAGTGGCACCAGGTCGTCGTAGCCGGTGTCGGTGCGGCGCTGCTGGCTCAGCTGATGGCGCAAGCGCACCAACAGCAACGGGGTGCGGCGACTCACCGCTTTGGTGCGGATCACGGCGCTGCGGGCGGCCAGCTCCGGCTCAGCGCCACTGAGGGCCCGTTCGGCGATGAAATCGGCCAGTTCCACCACCAACGGGTGGGAGCGGCTCACGAGCTGGGCGCCATCGCGGAAGGGGGGGGAGAAGCTCAACGACAACCGCCCTTCCAGGCCATGGGCCTCCATCCGCTCCCGCAATACCTGCCGTTCCTGGGGCAAATGATCCAGATCCAGCTGCCAAGTGCGACTACTGCTGCTACTGCCTTGAGCCTGGCTCTGCTCGCCCAGGGGCAACGCCATCCGCCGGCAGGCATTCACCACCAGCCGCTCCACAGCCGCAGAGCTGCCGAGGGCCTCCTTGCTCTTCTGCCACTCGGGCAGCACCTCCTCGGGCTTGAGGCGCCGCTGGGCAAAGATCGTCTGGGTGCGCTTGGCATTTTCCTTGGCGCTCTGCCATTGCTGGTCAAAGGTTGCCTCCCAGCCCAGCATCGGTTGCACCGGCAGAGCGCTATTGGCGTCGCCGAGCCCCAGGTCCAGGCCCAGCTGCTCGATCGTTTCCCCCAACACGCTGGAGAGCACCGCCTGGGTGATCGTGTTGACGTCACCGGGCACGGGCACGCTCACCCCCAGCTCTTTGCGGATCAGCTTCTCCTTGTTAAGGATCACCGCCAGCACCCGCTCATCCACCGGATTGCGCCGAGTGGGGTCCTTGCAGGCACCATGCAACATCAACGCCCGCACCGTTTGGCGTGATTGCCCGAAGCGATCCACCCGGCCCTCCCGTTGCTCATGGCGGGTGGGGTTCCAGCAAAGGTCGTAGTGCACCACCGCATCGAAGCTCTTCTGCAGGTCGATGCCCTCCGACAGACAATCGGTGGCCACCAACACCGGCACCTTCCCCTCCAGTGCTTCTAGCTCCAGCTCGGCGATCCGTTCCTGCCGTTCCTCCGGCGGCAGCTCTCCAGTAATCGCCCGGATCGCATGGCCCCGTTTGGGCAGGGCCTCGGTGAGCTGCTCCGCCAGATAGTGGGCGGTTGGCCGGAAGCGGCAGAAGATCACCGGCCGGTAGCCATCGGCAAGCAGTGTCTTCACCTGGCGGATCAGCTCCTTGAGCTTCGGGTCCTTGGCTGGGCCCTTGAGCGTCTCCGCTCTCTCGATCAGATCTTTGAGCCTGCTGGCATCCTCAGCCAGGGTCAGATCCGCACCTGGGGCGGCCTCTTCCTCACTGAGGGCTTCATCCAGCCCATCGAGCACCCCCTGGGTGGCGAGCGCTTCCAGCTCGCTGAGCTTTTGCTCTTCGCTTAGCCCCTCTCCCCCACCTGCGGAACCGCCAAGGGACTCCAGGCCGGCGAGCTTGGTGCGCAGCGACGCCGCCGCCGCCGCCGG
>CAMDWF010000173.1 GCA_945878795.1 Synechococcus sp. UW140 | reverse complement strand
CGAGCAGCTGGATGTCCAGCTCAGGCTCCCGGAGAGCGAATTTGTCAGCCAGCGGGAGCGCTTCGGCTGCAGCTCCCGCATCTCCTCCAAACCGTCCCGCCGCCGCCTGCTCACGGTTTGTACCACCCCCGGGCAGCAACACGAGAAATCTGGGGACTTCTGGAGCAGGTCTGGATAGCCCATCACCGCAGCGCCAAGCAGCAGGCGCTGGTCCACAGTGAATAGTTTCCGGCAGACGCAGCCGGCAATCCCGGCCCGAAGCGGCGGATTGGAGAGTATGTAGTCGTATTTCGCCACGCCTAGCTGGTTGTCGGCGAGCCTGTTGCCGAAACGGATGGTCGGGATGGCCTGGATTTGATCCGCATTTCTTGCTTGCAGATTGCGTAGCTCTCGGGATCGAGCCCTTGGCCCTGCCGCAGTTCCTTTTCGGCCAGCACCGTGTCTTTGCTGGACTGCAGCAGGCCGTCGAACCGGCGGACCACCGTGAACGGCAAAATCACCTTTGCGCAGTCACTCCCAGTGGTTCTGCCAGCCTGCTCCTGGTGTGCCTTCGTTGCTCAGGCCGCCGATGGCTAACGCAACTTGAGCCATGGGAGGAAGGCGAGCGTCGCGACGGCCATGGTCCAGAGGATCCCCAGGCAGAGTACGAGCTGGGCCTCGCCGAGTCAACCGGCCACCACGAGCAAGCTCGCAGCTGCGTTGCTGCCACCGCTTACCAGCATGGCCAATCGTTCCAGCAGACAGTTAGCACGGATGGACAGGTCCAGCCCAAGGCATGACATACCCGATTCGGATGAATTCATCCGCCAGATCTATTTGTGCGTGCTGCAGCTGAGCGCTCGAGATGGAACCTCCGAGCTGCAGGTGACGCCTACCACATTGAAGCGAATCTTGCAGGGCCGTGGCTGGATGACTGCGGAAATGGCGCTGTATTTTTCGCGGTGCCTTGGCCAATCGGCCGCTTCAATTACGGCCTGGTTGAGGCGGGGCGGCAGCGATCAGCTACTCCAGAAACCAAGCCAGCCAGCAGACCCCATAAATATCCTCCCGTTGGTGCCGTATTTGGGCCGATAGGCCAAGGGGAGGATTGATTAACAGTGCCGCAATGGACTCCTGGGCCAGGGCGCCTCAGGTTGCACTGGCGGCCAGGCGGCGGCGCAGGCGGCGGCTCCAGGCCAAGGCAGCGCCGACACCAAAAATCGGCAAGGGGCCGGGCACTTGTTGCACGAAAAAGCCGCGGATCTCCCCGCCAGGGAAGGCGTTGGAGTGGATGTTGAGGTAGGCCTTGTTGCCGGCTAGGGCCGCCAGGAAGGCGTTGCGGGCGCCCTGAACTGTGCCGCCATTGGCTGTGATGAAGGTGTTATTGTAAGTGGTGGAGACTAGCAGATCAAGGATATTGCTGTAGGTGCCGGACGTGACGCCCGTAGGGAAGTTGGCGAACCTGGGGATGGTTGTCATTACCCCCCGCGGTGCCGGTGAACGGAACGGCGGTAGGACCATGAATGTGGGACACGGTGGTGTTGCCGCTGAGGCCCTGAAAGTCAACCTGGATGGTCATCAAGTTGGCGATTTCATCGATTGTGAGCGTGGCGGTGCCGCTGCCCGTTGCACCCACAACCTCCGGGGCTAGAGTTGTGTTGTACACAAATAATGCCTGGGCCGGTGCCGCAAGAAAGGCCGAGGTGCCAAGGGCTGCTGCATAACCAAGTACACTGCGGGTTATAGGGTGGAACAAAACGGGGCAGAGGAAATTTCTTAAATAACTTAAGCCACTTTTGACAGTTGCGAGGCAAAATAAAATTAAGCTTTTCTGTAAAATGGAATCTGGTTTCCCATGCCTCGCTCCCAGCCCACAACGCCTGTTCTAGATAGGGCTTATAGCAACAGATCACATTGCCATTTTGATTTGTCAGCGTTTTGATCTTAAAATGCCTGTTTAAAGGGAAATGGTAATCACCTAAGCCGTGATTAGTAAATTGATCAAATTCAAAGGTATTGGGACTAGGCTGTTGCCTGTTGTCTGATTGCCAAATTGCATTGCCTTGGGGATCGTCACCTGTCCCTTGGCGGTGATGGTGGCGAGTTCTGGGTTCATGGGGCTGACCAGAACGTACCGAGCCGGGTTTAGCAGTTTAATCATTTTACCGTCTTATCTCTTTGTTCAAGCGCCAGAGTGGTTGCCATGGACTTGCTGCGTTGGCTCAGCAGCATCGGTGGTGGGGCCGGGGTTATGGGCGTTTCGCATCGCCGCATTGTGGCAAGCCGGTGAGTCATGCCAACTTTGACCTCGCGCTTTGATCCGCCGTTGTTGGCCGCAGCTGGGGGTATCCAGGCAGCCCCGGCGCCCTGGCGAGGCGGGCATCGGCGGTGAGCAGGGGCGCATCGATCAGCTCCGGAGCCTGCAGGTTGTCGCTTGCCAGCCTTACCCGGGCAGGGCCTGCCACCGGCAGGGCATCGACCAGCACCGAGGCAGCGATCACCACCACTCAGCGCTCGGTGCGGCTTTCGGCCAGGGCTTCCAAGATGGTGGCGCGGTCCATCGGCAGCGAGAGCAGGGCGTTGAGCAACTCGGCGTTGTCGGCGCGTCGGGCGGATTCGGTGAGCTCCTGCAGGGCAAAGGTGCTCAAGGGCAGACCGGCCTGGGCGGCGAGCTTCTCCAGCCCTGAGATCTTCCCAGCTCAGCCGCGGTTCGCTTGCCCGCAGAATTGCTTCGGCCTCGGCGCTGTCTTCGGCGTCTTCCAGGGCCAGGGTGAGCCGCCGCCGCAGGGCACACTACGCCTCAGTAGTGATAGCGCAACTGGGCAATCAGCAGGCTGTCGCCATCCAGCTTGTAGACCATCCGATGTTCTTCGTTGATGCGCCGCGACCAGTAGCCGGTTAGGGCGTGGCGGAGGGGCTCAGGTTTGCCGGTCCCTTCAAATGGGGTCCGGCTGGCTTCCTTGATCAAGGCATGAATGCGTTGGAGCAACTTGCGGTCGGTGGCTTGCCAGTGGAGGTAGTCCTCCCACGCTTGTTCCGCAAAAACCAACTTCATTCCGCCAGAACATGCTCTTCGCCATGGCCTGCCTCCAGGCTGTCGATGGCGTCCATCAAGCGGCGTGCATTGCCTGGTGAGCGCAGCAGGTAGGCGGTTTCCTCCAGGGCCTTGAAGTCGTCCAACGACAGCATCACCACAGAGGGTTCACCGTTGCGGGTGATGATCAGGGGTTCATGGTCGGCGCAGACACGCTTCATCGTCTGCGCCAAGTTGGCCCGGGCGGCGGTGTAGGAAATGGCATCCATGACAAACCAACTGGATCTGTACAGGATACCGTACGTTTTATGGGGATAGTTGACGGGGCATCGCGCCCTTTCAGGTGGAGCCGTGCAGCAAGGCCGAAACGAGCCTCAACCCGGCCAGCGGATCCGGTAGGCGCTGCTGCGACCGGCGCCGATCGGTTCGAGGGCCTGCTTGGCCACCAGGTCGGCCAGGTCGCGCCAGGCGGTGGCGCGGCTGGCGCGGGTGATGCCTATCGCCTTGCGCAGGCTGAGGCCGCCGCTGAAGCCTTCCGGTTCCGCATCCAGCAGGCGATTGAGCAGTTTCTGCTGGCGGGCGTTGAAGCCGCTGTGGTGGTGCCGCCACCAGAAGGCGGCCTTCCGGTGCACCGCTTCGATCACGGCCTGGTTGAGCTGGGCGGCGGCGATCAGCTGCTCCAGAAACCAGATCAGCCAGTCCGTCCCGTCGAGATCGCCCCGCTGGCAGCGCTCCAGCACCGTGTAGTAACCCTCGCGCTCGCGCAGGGTCTGGGCCGATAGGCCAAGGGCGCGACTGATCAGCACCTCGCCGCTGGAGGGGCTTGTGGCCTGGGCCAGGAGGCGGTCGCTGATCGCTCGGGCCAGGCGGCCATTGCCGTCGTCGTAGGGGTGCAGGGTCAGAAACCAGATGTGGGCGATACCGGCGCGCAGCAAGCCATCGAGTTCGGCGGGTGGATCGGCAATCCAGGCGAGGAGCGCGTCGAGCTGGGCCTCCAGGGTCGGCCGCGGGGGAGCCTCGAAATGGATGCGCTCGCGGCCGATCGGGCCCGATAGCACCTGCATCGGCTCGTCACCGCGCAGCTCGCCGATGCGGATCGTGCGCAGCCCATCGGGCCCGGCGGCAAACAGGCGTTGGTGCCACTGGTGCAGGGTGGCCAGGCTCAGCGGCTCTTGGAGTTCGCTGGTGGCGGCCAGCAGCACATCCAGCAAGCCCTCCACCTGGGCCGAGGCCTGGGGCTGGCCGGCAGCTTGGGGCAGTCCCAGGCGGCGTGCGATCGAGGAGCGCACCTGGCTTGGGTCAAGCTGTTCGCCTTCTATGGCGGCGGTGCCCAAGCTTTCGCGGCCCAACAGGGCCGACACAGCTCTTGGGCCAGGGGCGTTTCCAGTTCCTGGAGCTGCAGCAGCAGCTGCCTACGGGCCTGGTGGGCTTGCTCCAGCAGGGGCCGCAAGCGCTGCCCATCCCAGCGGAAGTGGGGCCAATCGGGCTGTTGCCAGATCCAGGTCGAGGCCATGGCTTCAGGCTAATCGCTTCATCGGGTGAAGCGATTAGGGGGTGGTTTTCGCTTCAGCCTGATCGCTGCCTGTGACCACCGAATTGGTATCGCGCCACCACCCAGTCTTCAATCGGCACCCCGCCGATGACGTGTTGCCGCAGGATCGGTTCGATCCGCTCGGCGCTCACGCCCCCGTAGACCACCCCATCGGGCCAGATCAGCAGGATCGGTCCGGCGGCGCAGATGCGCAGGCAGTCGGCCTTGCCGCGCAGCACGATGCCCTCCTCCCGGGCGGGATCCTCCAGGCCCAAGTCCCGCACCAGCAGCTTGAGGCGGGCCCAGCTGGCGACTCCGAGCTCTGGATCGGGGCAGCAGAGGGCCTTGCTGGGGGTGGCGCAAAGCAATAGGTGGTGACTGACGCGGCTCAATGAGGTTTGGCGATGGAACGCTTCAGGCCGGCAGGGCGGCTGGGGCGGCGGCGGCAGGCTGTAGGCCCTGCCCCGTAGCTTCCAGCACCGCCTGGCGGGCCCAGCCATCGACCGCCAGCACATCGGCCAGGGAAGGATTGGCGCTGAGGTCGGCGCGGTGCCGATCACAGACCTTCTCAATCAGGCGAGGGATGTCGAGAAAATGGATGCGTTCTTCCAGAAACAGGGCCACGGCCTGTTCGTTGGCGGCATTCAGGACCGCCGGCATCGTGCCCCCCGCCCGGCCGGCGGCGTAGGCCAGCTGCATGCAGGGGTATTTGGCCCGGTCCGGGGCCCGGAAGGTGAGCTGGCCGACCTCGGCCAGGTCCAGGCGGCGCCAGGGGGTGTCAAGCCGCTCGGGCCAGCTGAGGCAGGCCAGGATCGGTAACTTCATATCCGGCCAGCCCAGTTGGGCCAGTACGGAGGTGTCGGCCAACTCCACCAGCGAGTGGATGATCGACTGGGGATGGATGATGATCTCAATGTGGTCGAAATCGAGACCAAAGAGATAATGGGCCTCGATCACCTCCAGCCCCTTGTTCATCAAGGTGGCGGAATCCACCGTGATCTTGCGGCCCATGCTCCAGTTGGGGTGGCTGGTGGCATCGGCCACGGTGGCTTTGGCCA
>CAMDWF010000172.1 GCA_945878795.1 Synechococcus sp. UW140 | reverse complement strand
CGGACAGTGTCGATCGCGAGGTGATGGTAAGGGGGCCGGCTGTCGACGGGATCCCGCCCCGGCAGCCAGGGTCCGGGGCGCGGCATTTATTTAGGGTGTTAGTCCGATGGTGGCCCGCCCGTGGACCTCTCCAGCAACCAGCGCTGGCGCACCGTCCGCCAGAACAGCGAGCGATTACTGGTTCCCTTGGAACCTGAGGACCTTTGCCTGCAGGGCATGCCGGACGCCAGTCCGCCCAAATGGCACCTGGCCCATACGAACTGGTTCTTTGATTGTTTTGTCCTGACGCCTCACCTTGAGCGGTGGCCCGGCCTGGAACCCCTATGGGGCTATTTATTCAATTCCTATTACGAGGCCGCCGGCTCCCGCCATCCACGCCCCCAGAGGGGTCTGCTGACCCGGCCAGGCCTGGGCGCGATTCTGGACTGGCGCCGGCGGGTCGACGAAGGGCTGGTCCAACTCCTGGAGGGCCAATCGCAGCGACCGGCCGCGGGGGCTGGGGCCCTGGACGCGCTGGTGGAACTGGGCCTGCAGCACGAGCAGCAGCACCAGGAACTGCTGCTGATGGACCTGCTGGACGGCTTCAGCCGCAACCCCTTCGAGCCCACTTATCTCCCCGCAGGAGCAGGGCCTGAAGTCGACTTTGGTGCCGCCTGGAGCACGTCAAAACCGAGCGACCGACCAGGTTGGCTGGAGCACCCAGGCGGCCTGATGACGATCGGCCACGGCCCCGGGGAAGGGGAAGGGGAAGGGGAAGGGGAAGGGTACCTTCACTTAGATGACTTCCACTTTGATAACGAAGCGCCAAGCCACCGGGTCTGGCTGGAGCCCTTCGCCATCGCCAATCAACTGGTGACGAACGCCGAATTCGCCGCCTTCCAGGCCGACGGGGGCTACCAACGACCCGACCTTTGGATGAGCGAGGGGTGGGCGATATGCCAGGCGCGCCAGTGGCAGGGTCCCCGCTACTGGCGTGAAGACGACGAGTTCACCCTGGCGGGGCGCCAGCCCCGCCAGGGTCAGGCCCCCGTGCGCCATCTGAGCTGGTTCGAGGCCGATGCCTATGCCCGCTGGTGTGGCAAGCGCCTGCCCAGCGAGGCTGAATGGGAGGTGGCCTGCGAGCAATTCGGCCCCGACCTGGGCCAAGCCTTTGGGGTGTTGTGGCAGTGGACCAGCTGCCCGTACCGTCCCTATCCGGGATTCACACCCGCCCCTGGTGCGGTGGGGGAATACAACGGCAAATTCATGTCCTCGCAGTTCGTGCTGCGGGGCAGTGGCTACATGACTCCTAAATGGCATTCTGGGCCTCAGCGGCGCACCTACCGCAACTTCTTCCCACCTGCGAGCCGCTGGATGGCCTCTGGAATACGCCTGGCCCAGCAGGGCAGCCGGCCATGATCCTGCCCCTGGCGGGCCCCACAGCCGCAGCCAAAACAGAAGACGGGCCCGAGCTGGTTGATCTCCATCCCGCCGTGGCGGACATGGAACGATTGGTCATCGAAGGTTTGTCTCGCCACCCCCGTCAGCTACCTGCCTGGTTTCTGTATGACGCTGAGGGTTCGCAGCTGTTCGAGCGCATCTGCGAACAACCCGAATACAGCCTGACGCGCTGCGAAACCAAGCTTTTACAGGATCGAGCCGGCGAAATGGCCCAGGCCCTTGGCCAAGGCATCGACAAACAACCGGTTCTGGTCGAATTCGGTGCAGGCAATCTCCGCAAGGTAGGGCCCCTACTGGAGACCCTGCAGCCGGCCGCCTACGTGGCCCTAGACATCAGCGCCGACCACCTGGCGCCAGCCTGCAGGGCCCTGCAGGCGCGGCATCCGGACGTACCGGTGCTGGGCATCTGCTGCGATTACGCCAATATCGATAAGCTGCCCACCCATCCCCTGCTGGAAGATCGGCCGCGGATCGGCTTCTACCCCGGCAGTTCCCTGGGAAACTTCGATCCGGCCCAGGCCCGTTTGTTGTTAGCCCATTTTGCCGAGCTCCTGGGCCAGGGCAGCAGGCTGTTGATCGGCATCGACCAGCCCCAGGAGGCGGCCCGCCTTGAGGCGGCCTACGACGATGCCGCCGGAGTTTCGGCAGCCTTTGCCTTCAACCTGCTGCGCCGGCTCAACCGCGAGCTGGCTGGCAACTTCGACCCTGCCGCCTTCCGCTACGAAGCCCGCTGGGAGCCAGCCGCCAGCCGCATCGCCATGGCCCTGGTCAGCCGCCGCAACCAGCAGGTGGATCTGGCCGGCCGGAGCTGGAGCTTTGCAGCCGGCGAGCCCCTGATCAGCGAATACAGCGTGAAATACACCCCTGAAGCCTTCCTCGCCCTGGCGGCAGAAGCGGGCTGGCGTCCCTTGGGGCGCTGGAGCGACGGCGGCAATGAGCTGTCGCTCCACCTATTGGTCCATAGCAAGTTGCACTGACCTACCCAAAAGTGCCAGCATTGCCAATCAACCCTGCATCGGAGTCAGCCATGAGCCGTGAGGATCAGCGCCAAGCGATGCGCTCGGTGCGGGAGGGGCTGATCGAGGAGCTGGAAGAGCTCTACCACCAGGCCTTCGATCGCATCTCTGAGCAGGACCTAGGCGAAGGCGCCATTGCCCGCCTCACCCAACTGCTGCTGCGCTCCCGCGAGGCGGCAATCACTCCCTTGCAGCAAGAAATCGAAGCGCCCCTGATCACCCGCGCCCCCGCCACCCAGCAGCCATGAGCGGCAGCAGCCATTGGCTTGATGAATTGGAAGCCCGCCTGGAACGGCAACTCGAATCCTTTCTCAAGTCCAATCCCCAACAGGAAGCCCTCTTGGCCGAGCAACAGGCCCGCGAACGCCAGCAAAGCCTGCGGCGCCAGCGTCTTGACCTGAAACAAGAAGCAGAATTGCAACGCCAGGGCTTACTACGGCTGGCCAGTGAAATCCGATCCTGGCAAGAGCGGGTGCGGCGGGCCCGCAGCGCCGGCGCCGACAACCTGGCGGATCGGGCTGAGGCCCACATCAACGAACTGATGGAGCAGGGACGCTGTCGCTGGGAGACCCTGGCGGAACTGGGTCAACGCTTCAGCGCGGTCGATGTGGAATTGCGCAGCATGGCCGCAGCGACCGCCGGTGGCGCTGGCCAGGCGCCAGCGGACCCAGGTAACGGCAAGTCCCCAAACCCGGCCCAGCCTGAATCCACCCCCCAGGCCGACCTGGAGTCCGATTGGGCCGCCTTCGAAAACCACCAGGACCTGCAGGAGCTGCGGCGCCAGATGCAGCGCTGACCAAGAAGCGATGGACTTTCTGCTCGCCAAACTGCTACCCACTTTCTTCTATCCCCTGAGCCTGGCCCTACTGCTTCAGGGGGCCGCGCTCTTGGGTCGCAGGCGGCGCTGGAGTCCCTGGATCTCCGCAGCGGCCCTGCTGTTGCTTTGGGTGGCCTCGATGCCCTGGGTGAGCCGGTCCATGGAACGGCAGCTCGAGCAAAGGGCCCTGGCGTTGGTGCCCCCCGTACTGCCCAAAGCCGATGCGGTGCTTGTGCTTGGGGGCGGGGTCCTGGCGCCCCTCCCTCCCCGTCGGGGGGTCGAGATCAGTGATGCCGGCGATCGCTTGCTGACGGGAGTGCAACTGATGCGGGAGCAGAAGGCCCAGTGGCTGCTGGTCTCTGGAGGAGTCGTGAGCCTGCTGGGCCAGGATCCAGCCCCCCCGGAGGCCCAATCGGCGGCGACCTTGGCCCGCTGGCTGGGGGTGAAAGCCGACAGCATCCTGATGAGCGACCAGGCCCGCAACACGGCGGAGGAGGCCCGGGCCCTGCAAGCCATCGCGACGGCCCGCAACTGGCACTCGGTGCTGCTCGTCACCAGTGCCAGGCACCTGCCCCGTTCAGTGGCCACCTTTCGCCACCTCACGGATCTAAAAATCGTGCCGGTAGCCTGTGATTTCCAGGTGGTCAACCAAGCCAACATCGGCCGAGGCACTGCCGCCAGCCTGCTGGATGACTTGCTCCCCAGCGCCGGAGCCCTATCCAACACATCCACCAACCTGCGGGAACTTATGGGGCTTGTGGTTTACAAATTACGCGGCTGGAGCTGACCTGGAGAAGCCTTAGCAAGCCGACCGCCAGGCCATGGGATCAGACTTTGGGGGCTGGAGGCACCAAGCTGACCCCTTCCGGCGGTGGGGTTGGATCGGGATCGGCGATCAGCATGTGCTGGAGCACAATTTCAGGGCGCTCGCTGTCCCTCCAGCGAATGCGATAGGCGGGCATCTTGGTGCCTCGACTGGTGGTCTGTTCAACAGGCTCCATGACCCACCCCCGGCGGGAACGCCCCTGGGGGTTGCGCTTCACCACCGCATCGGCGTGTTGAAACCGGAAACCGACGCGCTCGCCACTCATGGGCTTTGAGACAAAGCATTCTTACCCCCCATTATCTCACTGCATGGGTCCCGTTTCCGGGCGCAGCAACGGAAACGCAATCACGTCTCGAATTGAAGGACTGTCGGTGAGCAGCATCACCAGGCGGTCGATGCCAATGCCTAGGCCCCCGGTGGGGGGCATGCCTACCTCAAGGGCCTGGAGGAAGTCCTCATCAACGGTTTGGGCCTCGGGGTCACCGGCGCGGCGGCGCTCCTGCTGGGCCTCGAGGCGGCGGCGCTGATCTAGCGGATCGATCAGCTCGCTGAAGGCGTTGGCGGTTTCGCGGCCGACGATGAACAGCTCGAAACGCTCCACCAGCCCCGGCTTGCTGCGGTGGGCCCGGGCGAGAGGGGAATTCTCCACTGGGTAATCAAGTACGAAAGTGGGTTGGATCAATGTTTCCTCGACCCGCTGCTCGAAGGCCTCCACCAACAGCCGACCCAGTGAATCGGCTGCGGCCGGCACCTCCAGGCCCGCCTCGGCCATGGCGGCGGCAGCCCGGGCACGGCTTTCGGCCGGATCGGGGCCCTCGAAGCCTGTGAAATCCAGCCCCGTGGCCTCCCTCACCAGATCGTGCATCGTGGCCCGCCGCCAGGGGGGCGTGAGGTCGATGGCGCTGTCCTGGTAGGTGATTTGGGTAGCGCCGCACACCTCGCGGGCCGCCGCTTCGATTAACTTCTCGGTTAGCTCCATCATGGTGCCGTAATCGGCATAGGCCTGGTAGATCTCCACCGAGGTGAACTCGGGGTTATGGCGGGTGCTAACCCCCTCATTGCGGAAGATGCGGCCCAGCTCATAGACCCGCTCAAAGCCACCCACCACCAGCCGCTTGAGGTGGAGCTCGGTGGCAATACGCAGGGTGAGGGGCAGGTCGAGGGCGTTGTGGTGGGTGGTGAAGGGACGGGCATCGGCTCCACCGGCCTCCGTCTGCAGGACGGGTGTTTCGATTTCAAGGAAGCCACGCCCATCGAGCCAGCGCCGCATGGTGCTGACCAGCACAGCCCGACGCCGGAAGGTTTCCCGGGTCTGGGGCGACACAATCAAATCGAGGTAGCGCTGGCGGTAGCGCTTCTCGATATCCGCCAGACCATGCCACTTATCGGGGAGGGGCTGGAGGGCCTTGCTGAGCATGGACCAGCGGGTCACCTTGACCGACAGTTCACCGCGATCGGTACGTTTGAGACTGCCGTGCACGCCGATCCAATCCCCCGCATCCACCAGCGAGGTCAGCTGGCTGAAAACCTCCGGGTTGGCGGGA
>CAMDWF010000171.1 GCA_945878795.1 Synechococcus sp. UW140 | reverse complement strand
CCCATTGGGCTGCACCGCGATGGGGGGCTGGTCCTGGGCCGCCAGGGAAGGATTCGGGTCTGGCATCGGTGTTTTGACCCTGCCCCCCCTCCCCCCAGGGGCGGGGCTCCCCTGGGGACGGGCCCCTAGATTGGCTCGGCTTTGCAGGGATTGCTGTCCCCACCTCCCCTATGGCTCCCCGGCCTAACCATCTCTTGCTGGCCCTGACCGCCCTGGGGATGCTGCCTTTGGCCAGCATTCCTTTGGTCCAGGCCCAGCAGGAAACGATTGTGCCTCCTGGCTCTCTGGAGGCGCCAGTGGCGGTGCCCGCTTCCCAGGGCGCTGCCCCTGCACCCTTGGCGCCTGTCTCCGGCGGGGGGGCGATGCCGGCGCGGCCGGTTCCGGCGCAGCCGACCCCGGAATCCATGCGGGCGCAGGAACCGATGCGCGCGAGTCCACAGGATTGGCCGCCGGAGGCTCCCCGCCGGTTTGATCGCAGTCTCGATGCCTTGGTACGCGATCGGATCATCACCCCCCGCGAAGTCCAGATCCGGGTCCACGATGGCCTGGCCCGACCCCTCACCCCCTCGGCCCGGGAGGAGGGTTGCAGCAGCGGAGCCTTCAGCGCCCGGGAGTGTGGCGGTCGAGCTGCTGTTCAATTCCGACCCAGGGACGGCGGATCGCCGGCCTTCCTGGGGGAATCCCAGGCAGGAGGTGGCTACCGACCATGGGGCGGCGGCGAAGGGGCGCCACGCTCGGCGGTTGAAGCGGCTCCCTTACCACCTATTTCAGTCCCGGTCTCGGCGTTGCTCTCGGGTGCAGGGGGCAGCTTCCGGCTCACCGATGTCTTCCGGGTCACGCCCCGGCCGGGTCCGATTGGAGGCAATGGCAATGCCCGGCCCCTGTTTCCCTTGATTGGTTCAGCGGTCACCACCAGCAATTTTGGCTGGCGCTTACATCCGTTGCTGGGCAACTGGATCATGCACAGCGGTCGCGATCTGGCCGCCCCCGAAGGCACTCCCGTGGTGGCGGTCCTGGCTGGCACGGTCGTCAGCAGTGGGCCAGCGGGTGGCTATGGCCTGGCGATTGAAATCGAGCATGGGGGAGTTCAGCGTCGCACCCTTTACGGCCACCTTTCCGAGCTTTACGTCAAGGAGGGGGCGCGGGTGAGCCAGGGGGAAGTGATTGGACGGGTGGGTAGCACCGGCTTGAGTACGGGTCCCCATCTGCATTTTGAAATGCGTATTCCCCAGGATGGGGGTTGGGTGGCGATTGATCCTGGCGATCTCGATCCCGGTGGATCTCCCTTGCTTGCCCGGTTAGCGGGCCTGGCGCTGCCGGGAGGTTCCGGTGGTTTCACTGCCAATAGTTCCACTGGCTCCTCTGCACCTGCAGGTGATGCGGTGGCCTTGCTGATGGGTGAACTTCTGCAAACTCTTGAGCGCCCCCGATTCGCCTCCAAACCAGCTATCGAAGCTGGCGTGATCCGTCGCCCCGTGGTGGCCACCCCTTCGGTAGGTGCAAGCAAGGAACCTAAGGGCTGATCTCAAGAGCTGGCCGGCCAGGGATTGCGCCGAACAGCCTGGCGATGTTCAGTGGGCGATCCGTCCGTCGCGAAAGTGGATGATCCGCTGGGCCCGTTCCCCCACCTCCTGCTCGTGGGTCACCAACAAAATCGTCATTCCCTGGGCATTGAGGTCATCAAAGATGGCGAGCACTTCTTCTGTGGTGCTCGAATCGAGGGCTCCGGTGGGTTCGTCGGCCAGGAGCAGCGAGGGCCCGTTGATGATGGATCTGGCTACGGCAACCCGCTGTTGCTGGCCACCTGATAGTTGATTAGGCCGATTGTCCAGGCGGTGGGCCAAGCCAACTTTTTCAAGGGCGAGTTTGGCGCGCTGGCGTCTTTGCTCGGCAGGAACGCCTGCATAGATCATCGGCAGCATCACGTTTTCCATGGCCGTCAATTGGGGCAGCAAATGGAATTGCTGGAAGACAAACCCGAGTTTTTGGTTGCGAAGATCGGCTAACTCGTCATCACTGAGAGTTTCGACCGGCACCCCATTGAGGTTGTAGCTGCCGCTGGTGGGCATGTCCAGGCAGCCAAGAATGTTCATGGCAGTGCTCTTGCCCGATCCAGAGGCTCCCATCACGGCGAGATAATCACCGTTGTTTACCGCCAGGCAAACATCGTTGAGGGCATGAACGGTGGTGTCGCCGCTGCCGTAAATCTTGTTGACATGAATCAGCTCCGCCACCGGGGGCGCTCCTGGACCCGGGGCATTCAACCAGGCAGGCAGGGTAGGGGGGGATGGGTTCAACCCAGACCTGCCGCGGGGAGGGCGGCAATAGCCCGTTGCAGAATGGGAGTTCCACTCACGGCTGCGTTAGCCCACTCAAACAGGGGACTGGAAAGCACCCCGCCAACAGCTGTGACTAGAACACAAGCTATAAGGGCGGCCCGCAAGGATTGCATCCCCGAAAGATTCCAGAGGATTGGCGGGTAAGCCTTAACCACGTCGGAGGCTTCCTGGGGTTCTTTGACTACCATCATCTTGATGACAGAAATATAATAATAAATAGAAACGACAGATGTGATCAGGCCTACGATGACAAGGAGGTATTGGTGATCAGCCCAGCCGGCGAAGAAAAGGTATATTTTTGCAAAGAAGCCAATCATCGGTGGAATGCCACCCAAGGAAAGAAGGCAAAGGCTCAGGCCAAGGGTAATAAGGGGGTCTTTTTGATACAAACCTGCGAAATCAGCGATTCGATCACTGCCGGTACGCAACGAAAACAGAATTATGCAGGCGAAGGCACCGAGATTCATGAACAGATAAGCCGCCATATAAAGCACCATGGCGGCAAAGCCGTCTTCAGTACCACAGACCAGGCCGATCATCACGAAGCCAGCTTGACCAATGGAGCTGTAGGCGAGCATGCGTTTCATCGATGTCTGCGCCAGGGCAACAACGTTGCCTAGAACCATGCTGAGCAGGGCCAATACAGTGAACAAGAATTTCCACTGGGCATCAAAACTCTCAAAGCAGCCCACCAAAATTCTTAGGGCCAGGGCGAAACCGGCCGCTTTTGAACCCACCGAAAGGAAAGCCACAACAGGTGTGGGTGAGCCCTCATAAACATCAGGAGTCCATTGGTGGAAGGGCACGGCGGCGATTTTGAAGGCCACGGTGGCCAGCACGAATACCAGGGAAAGGGCCGTGATCGGTTTAGCGCTGCTTTGTAGGGCAAGCGAGATTCCCTCCAGGGAGGTTTGCCCCCCGCTTAGGCCGTAAAGGAGGGAGGCACCGTAGAGAAATACTGCGGCGGCAGCAGAGCCTACGAGCAGATATTTGAGGGCGGCTTCAGAGCTGCGTGCATCGCGCTTCATGTAGCCAGAAAGTAGATAACTGGACACCGAAAGGGTTTCCAGGGATATGAAGATGCTTACCAGATCGGTTGCGCCGCAAAGGATCATCGCCCCCAGGGTGGCCGACAGCAGAATCGCCGCGTATTCCCCCAGAGGTGTGCCGCTGCGCTCCACGTAGCGCCAGCTCAAAAGCAGGGTGATCAGCGTTGAGCAGGCAACCACCGCCCGGAAGGCGATCGAGAGGTTGTCCGCCAGGAAGGACCCCAGAAACGAGGGCTCAATCGGGCCATTCCATTGGGTCGCCAGCAGGAGGAGGGAAGCCACAAGCCCCCCGTAACAAATGGGCGGCACCCAGCGACTGGCCGTTTTTTCGCCGGCTAAATCCACGACCAAGCAGGCTAGAAGGGCGATCAGGATGGCTCCCTCGGGTGCAATCGCCCCAGCATTGAGCTGGAGCGAGATCGAGCCGGTGCTCAGACCGGCAGCGATCGCATCTGTGGCGGCGCTTGCCGTGTTGGCGGCAGCCGGAATGGTGGACAGCATCGCTGTGGCGGCGGCCGGTGCGGCGATCGCCGTAAGGGCGGCGAGGATCACATCTGCCACGGCGGAAAACTGCTTGACAGGCGGGAGTGTAGCGGCGCTCCAGAGGGCACTGCCCAACGGACCGGCCTGGGATGCGATATAGAAGGGGAAGGTTTACAGCCTGTCTGTGGCGCACACGCTGGTCATCGTTGAGAGCCCCACAAAGGCCCGTACCATTCGCGGTTTTCTGCCCAAGGAGTTCCGGGTAGAGGCCTCGATGGGCCATGTGCGCGATCTGCCCAATAACGCCAGTGAGATCCCTGCGGCCCACAAGGGAGAGAAGTGGGCGAATCTCGGCGTCAACACAGCCAAGGACTTCGAGCCCCTGTACGTGGTGCCGAAGGATAAAAAAAAGGTGGTCAAGGAGCTCAAGGATGCCCTCAAGGGGGCGGATAAATTGCTGCTGGCCACGGACGAAGACCGCGAAGGGGAGAGCATCAGCTGGCACCTGGCCCAATTGCTGGATCCCAAGGTGCCCGTCAAACGGATGGTCTTCCACGAAATCACCAAGGAAGCCATCTCCCAGGCCCTGGAAAACCCGCGTGAGCTCGATATGGAGCTTGTGCATGCCCAGGAAACCCGTCGCATCTTGGACCGACTCGTCGGTTATTCCCTCTCGCCCCTGCTCTGGAAGAAGGTGGCCTGGGGACTCTCGGCGGGCCGGGTTCAGTCGGTTTCGGTGCGCCTGTTGGTTGAAAGGGAGCGGGCGCGCCGCGCCTTTCGCAGTGGCACCTACTGGGACCTCAAGGCCAGCCTGGTCCACGGGCAGGTTCCTTTCGAAGCCAAGTTGAGTCACCTAGGGGGCGAGCGCATTGCCAATGGCTCCGACTTCGACGAGAGCACCGGGGCGATCAAGGCCGGCAGCAAGGTGAAGTTATTGGCGGAGGCCGAAGCCCGCGCTCTGCAGCAAGCCGCCAGCGTCGGCCGTTGGCAGGTGGCGGCGGTCGAGGCAAAACCCACCGTGCGCAAGCCCGTGGCTCCCTTCACCACCAGCACCCTGCAACAGGAGGCGAATCGCAAGCTGCGTCTCTCGGCCCGGGACACCATGCGCACCGCCCAGGCTCTCTATGAGCGGGGCTTCATCACCTACATGCGTACCGACTCGGTGAATCTCTCCGAGCAGGCCATCAAGGCGGCCCGCAGTTGTGTGGCTGAGCGTTATGGCCAGGACTACCTCAGCCCGGCCCCTCGCCAGTTCACCACCAAATCCCGCAATGCCCAGGAGGCCCACGAAGCCATTCGGCCTGCGGGGGAGGTGTTCCGCACCCCTGCGGAGACCGGTCTTGAGGGCAGGGATCTGGCGCTCTACGAACTCATCTGGAAGCGCACCGTGGCCTCCCAGATGGCCGATGCCCGCCTGACCATGCTGGCGATCGATCTGAAGGTGGCTGGCAGCACTTTCCGGGCCACGGGCAAGCGCATTGATTTTCCAGGATTTTTCCGGGCCTATGTGGAGGGCAGCGACGACCCCGATGCCGCACTAGAGGGCCAAGAGGTTTTGTTGCCCGCCCTCAAGGTCGGTGACGTTCCCGACTGCCGCTCCGTTGAAGCGCTCAGTCACCAGACCCAACCCCCGGCCCGCTACAGCGAAGCTGCCCTGGTCAAGATGCTGGAAAAGGAGGGAATCGGTCGTCCTTCCACCTACGCCAGCATCATCGGCACGATCATTGATCGCGGCTATGCCACGTTGCAGGCCAACGCCCTGATTCCCAGCTTCACGGC
>CAMDWF010000170.1 GCA_945878795.1 Synechococcus sp. UW140 | reverse complement strand
AATCTGGAAGCCTTGCTTGGCAGCGACTTGGCGACGACGGTCTTGTCAGAAGGCCGCCGCAGCAGGCTTGTCGACCGCCTGCGGGAGGACCTGCAACTGGTGGAAAGCATCGATCTCGACCTCCACGCCATGCAGGGCGGCAGCCTGGCCCTGCTGGAGGCGGTCTGCGAACCGGAGGATCTGGAGGCGGTGCGACAAGGGATCACGGAGGTCTGGCAGGAGGTGATGGCAGCACCGATCGGTAGGGAGGAATGGGAACGGGCCCAGCGGCTGGTGGCCAACAGTTATCGCTTCGGCCTTGAATCGTCGGCAGGAGTGGCCGGCTTGATCGGTAGCAATCAGCTCTGGCAGCGGGACAACCGCCTCGCCAGCCCCCTGGAGATGCTGAAGCGCTGGACCCCCGAAACCCTGCAGCACGAGGTCCTCAGCGGCTTTGATCCGGCCCTGGCCGCAGTCCTTGAGGCGGTGCCGGCATGACGATCCAGCAACGTTTCACCCTCAGCGGCGGACTACCCGTTGTGGTCCAGGAACGGCCCGGCCCGGCCCTGCTGGCGGCAAGGCTGGTCCTGCGAGGCGGCAGCAGCGCCGATCCCCAGCACCAGCGGGGTGCCCACCAGCTACTGGCCGGACTAATGACCCGGGGTTGCGGCTCCCTGGATGCCGAGGCCCTGGCCGATTGCGTCGAGGGACGTGGAGCCTCCCTGCGGGCTGAGGCCAGTGAGGACGCCTTGATGGTGGGCTTGCACTGCGCCGCCGAGGACGCCGACTTCCTACTGCCCCTGCTCCTGGAGATGGTGCGGCGTCCCCGATTGGACGCCGACCAGGTCGCATTAGAGCGCCAACTCAACATGCAAACCCTGCGGCGCCAGCGGGAAGACCCCTTCCAACTGGCCCATGACGGTCTGCGCACCCTGCTTTACGGCGATGGGCCCTACGGCCATGACCCCTTGGGGGTGGAAGACGAACTGGCTGCCCTGAAGGGCCCAGATCTGCAGTCCCTCGTCACCGGACTGGGGGCCCAGGGGGCCGTGCTGGTTCTTTGCGGAACCGTTCCGCCCAATCTCCAGACGCTGCTGGAGATCCCTTTGACCCACTGCCCCTGGACGACGGCCCTGCCGCCCTCTCAGGCAGGCAGAAGCCAACCCCATGGGGCCATCTGCGGCAGCATTAGGCTCCAGGAGCAGGACACCGAGCAATTGGTGTTGATGTTGGGCACCTCCACCCTGCCCCTGGGCCATCCCGACGGCCCAGCCTTGCGGCTGCTGCAGACCCATCTGGGTGCGGGCATGTCGGCCCGCCTGTTCCAGGTGATGCGGGAGGAGCGGGGCCTGGCCTACGACGTAGGAGTGCACATGCCGGCCCGATCCGGTGCTGCGCCCTTTGTGATGCATCTATCCAGTTCGGCGGATCGGGCCGAAGAAGCCAGCCAGTGCCTGTTGGACGAGTGGACCCGCCTGCTGGAGCAGCCCCTCAGCCCAGCGGAAATGGAGCTGGCCCAGGCCAAGTTCCGCGGCCAAGATGCCATGGGACGTCAGACCTGCTCCCAGATCGCCGAACGTCTCTCCTTGGTCCTCAGCCACGGACTTGCCGAAAATCACGTGGAACGTACCTTGGAGCAGGCTTCTCGTCTCACCCCAGACGATCTCCGACAAGTCGCAGGCCGTTGGCTGCGCCATCCCAGCCTCAGCCTGGTGGGCCCTGCCGAAGCCCTCGACCCGGCCGCAGCGCTTTGGGGTGAACACCCCCTTAGTCAGGGGTCTCCACAGGACTGAGATCCGCCCGGCTCAACAGAAACGCCCCGCGGCGGAACCGCACCGCGAACTGGCCGAGGGCGCGCACTTCGACCACCTGGCCGATCTCCTCGCTGTCCACCAGATCCGAGGGCCGCAACATGGGCATCGGATCTGCAGTCTTGAGATAGGGCGGCAAGCCGATCAAACGCACGGCAGTACCAACCTCCAGTTCCATCTCAGGGGCAAGTGACGGGACCTCGCCGGGCTCGGCGGCGGGGGCTGGGCCCGGGGAACCGGAGATAATTGGCGAAGAGCCGGGCATGGCAGCAGGGGGCGCGGGTTCACGCCCTTTTCAGGCGAACCTAGCTGCTGCAGGATGGGATGCACTCCGGTGATGCGATGTTGCGGGCCCTAGCCACCTGGAGCGGTGCGATTGCTGGTCTCCTGCTGATCGTGGCCGGTGGCCTGATTCCTGCCGCCTTCCCCTTCGCCGACCAAGGCACGCTGGGACTGCGGCCCCTAGGGGTGACCCTGCAGGTGCCAGCGCTGTTGCTCACGGCCCTGGTGGGGGGCCATCGGGCGGGCTTATTGGCGGCGGCCGCTTACCTCAGCGTCGGCCTGTTCCAACTGCCGGTTTTTCACGGTGGCGGGGGCCTTGGTTACCTACTTGATCCGGGCTTCGGCTACCTGGCCGGCTTTCTACCAGCGGCCTGGATCACCGGCAAACTAGCGCGCCTGAACGGCATGAATGATCCCCTGGCCTTGGCGGGCGCGGCAGCCATCGGCTTGCTGGTCCTGCAGTTCTGCGGAATAGCCAATCTGCTGCTGGGGGCCCTGGTGGGCCGCTGGGGGGCAAATACCATCCCCCTGCTCAGCGGCTATGCGATGGCGCTGTTCCCCCAGCTCCTGCTTTGCTGTGGGGCTGGAGTGCTGGCTTGGCCCTTGCGCCATCTGCTGTTGATCGAATCGTGAACTCCAGCACCGCCTCCCCAGGCCAAGGTCCGGGACCCAAACGCCGCAAGCTGCTGGCCTTGCTTCTGGCCACCTTGTTGCTCCTTTTTGATCAATTCAGCAAGGCTTGGGCCCTCAGCCGCCTGCCTGCAGGCGAAGTACACCCGTTCCTGCCAGGACTGCTCCAGCTGCGCCGGGTCAGCAATACCGGCGCCGCCTGGAGCCTGCTCAGCAGCCATCCCCAACTGCTGGGCTGGATCAGCCTGTTGGTGAGCCTGGGGCTGCTGCTTTGGATCCTGCGGGAGCCTCCGACCGACCGCTGGCAGGCCTTGGCCTTCGGCTTCCTGCTCGGGGGAGCGGCAGGCAATGGTTTGGACAGATGGCGGCTGGGGGCGGTGGTCGACTTCCTGGAATTCATGCCCATTTCATTTCCGATTTTTAACATCGCTGACATCGCCATCAATTTGGCCGTGGCCTGCTTCGCCATTCATCTGCTTGCGCCCCAGCGCCGCTCCCGTGGTTCCAGCAACCCCTGAACGCATTCGCCCCAGCTTCCGGACACGCCACTCCCCCGGCGAGGCCCAGCTGCTGCTGCATGTCCCTGGCGCCGAACCCAGATCGGTCCCTCTCCATGGCAGTTGCTACCGCATCGGCAGGGAGACAGGCTCCGATGTGGTGATCGACCATGCCGCCGTCAGCCGCCGCCATGCCCTGCTGGAACTACGGGGTCGGGACTGGCTCCTGAGCGACTGCGACTCCACCAATGGCTTGTGGTGGCAAGGCCGCAGGGTGCAGCAGCTGGTGCTGCGCGATGGCGACGGCGTGCGCTTTGGACCGAACCAGGAAGGGGGCATGCCGGAACTCACCTTTGAGACCCCCCGTTGGCCCGGCCAGGACCGTTGGCGACGGTTGGCGGCGGCCAGCCTGGCGGGCAGTGCCCTGGCTGGGCTGCTGCTAATGACGCTGTCAACCCTGCAGGTGCCGATTCGGGGCAGCCTGGCCCCGGTGCGGGGTCCCCTCGTGCTCTACGACCGGGAAAACCGCCCGATCGCCTCAGCGGAGGACCATCACCATCGCGAGCTCCACTCCCTGGGACAATTCGCACCGGTGCTGATCCAGGCCCTCCTTGCGAGTGAGGACAGTCGTTTTTGGTGGCATCCAGGGGTCGATCCAATCGGAACGGGACGGGCCCTGCTGACCAACTTGATCGGGGGCCGCGTCTTGGAAGGCGGCAGTACCCTGACGCAACAGTTAGCCCGCAGCCTCTACCCCGACCAGGTGGGCCAGGGGGAAACCCTCGCCCGCAAATGGCGCGAGCTGTTGGTGGCGCTGCAACTGGAAGCCCGCTTCAGTAAGGCCGAACTGCTGCTCAACTACCTGAACCGGGTGTACTTGGGGGTGGGCTGGGGCTTCGAAGATGCTGCCCGTCGCTACTTCGATCGTCCGGCCAGTCGCCTCAGCCTGGAGCAGGCAGCCCTGCTGGTGGGGCTGCTGCCCTCCCCTAATGGCTACGACCCCTGCCTTTATCCCCAGGCAGCCCTGGCCGCCCGCAACGGCGTCCTGGCCAAGATGGAATCCAGGGGCCGCATCAGCTCTGACCAGGCCCATCGCGCCCGCCGGGCCCCCATAGAACTGGCGGCCAACGCCTGCCGCTCAAGCGCACGCCATGTGGCCCCCTTCTATAGCGACCAGGTGCGCCGTGATCTGGCGAACCTGGTGGGCAGCGACGTGGCCGCCGAGGGCAACTATCTCATCGACACCCATCTCGATCCAGCCTTGCAAACCCTGGTCGAGCGCCTACTGCGCCAAAAGCTTCTGGCCAGCGCCGGGCTGGGCGTTAGCGAGGGCGCGGTGGTGGTGCTCGACAGCCGCACCAGCGGCATCCTGGCGATTGCCGGTGGCCGTGACTACCGCCAGAGCCAGTTCAACCGGGCCACCATGGCCCAGAGACAACCGGGCAGCACCTTCAAGCTGATTCCCTACGTCGTGGCGATTGAACAGGGGGCCCGGGCGGGCGATTCCATCGCCTGCGGTCCCCTGCGCTGGCAAGGGCAGTTTTTTGATAGTGGCTGCGGTGGCCTGATCAGCATGCGGCAGGCCCTGGCCATCAGCAGCAACACGGCAGCCTTGCGCCTGGCCCGTCGTGTGGGCCTCACCGCCCTCACCCAGAAAGCGCGCGACCTGGGCATCACCAGCCCCCTCGAACCAGTGCCTGGACTTGCCCTGGGCCAAAGTGAGGTGACCCTGCTGGAACTCACTGCCGCCTACGGGGCGGTCGCCAACAACGGCATCTGGCATGCCCCCAGCACCATCGGCAAACTCACCGACGCCGAACGCTGCAATGGCGGCGACAAGGAGTCGGGCAGCGGCATGGCTGGCAAAGCTGGCCATGGCACCAGCACCGGCAAGACCGGGGAATACCCCTGCCGTGGAGGGCGAGACACCCCCAACGTCGGTAGGCGCGCCATGGCAGCCAGCACAGCGGCGACCATGCAGGAACTGCTCCGGGGAGTGGTCAGCAACGGCACCGGTACGGCGGCCTATGTGGGGGGCCGGGCAGGAGGCAAGACCGGCACCACCAACGAGGGGCGAGACCTGCTTTTTGTGGGCTATCAGCCTGAGCGGCACTGGGTCATGGGGGTCTGGATGGGTAATGACGACAACCGTCCGACCCGCGCCACCAGCGCCCTGGCCGCCGGACTCTGGGGAGAAATCATCCGCGCCGCCTCACCCTGATGCCCAGGATGCGCCTGTGGATGGGGATCGGCCTGGGACTGGTGGCTTTGTTCTTGGTCGCCGCCGTGCTGCAGGGCTTCAACCAATTGATCTGGCAGTTGAGCTATTGGCTGCCGGGCTGGCTCGTCGCCCCCTTGGTGTTGCTGCTGCTGGCGGCCCTGGCCCTGGGGCTGGCCCAGTTGGTGCTGCCCTGGTGGCGCCGCGGCGGCAACGGCCGTCCACGGCTCTCGAGCCCAGCCCA
>CAMDWF010000169.1 GCA_945878795.1 Synechococcus sp. UW140 | reverse complement strand
GCGAGCCCCATCGCCCTCAGATTGCTGGCATCCACAGAGAGCCGAGCCAGAACATCCGAGCGATGGGCGACAGGGGCGACCCCCGCACTAGGGATGAGGGATGAGCCAGGCATCGTGCCAATCTAACGAGAGCGGCCGGTTCATTCGGCTTCACGGTCCCAGGCTCCCCCATCTGCTCAAATCCGCAGTGGAACCCAAAGCTTGACCCAAGCCTTGCGGCTCAACGCCCTGGAGGAGGTGCCCTATGCCCTCGGCTTGATCCGCCAGCCGCTGGAGCGGCAGCTGGAGGAGGGACCATGAAATCGCTTCTCACCCTTAGCCTCAGGTTCCGGGCCGCTCGCCAGCCGCTGGCTCCCATCCCATGACTCAAGCAACTCCTGCCATTGCCGCCGGTGGTCAAGGCCACCCCTGGGCAGTCACCACCGAGAAGGTGAACGTCGTGGTGGACCGGCTTGTGGCTGCAGCATCACCGCTGCGCCTGATTGCCTTTGGTTCGGCCGCCCGGGGCGAGTTGGCCGCCGCCAACGATCTCGATCTGCTGGTGGTGAAGCCCGAGATCACCAGCCGCTATGGCGAAACGGTGCGGTTGCAGAAGGCACTGCGCGGTGTGCTGATGTCGGTGGATCTGGTCGTGACCAGCCAGGCCCGCTTCGACGAGCGCTCCCGCATTCCCGGCACGCTTGAGTACGCCGCGCACCGCGCGGGTCGGGTTCTTCATGACTCGCTCTGATCAAGCACAGCTGCTGCAGCGCAAGGCAGCTCAGGACCTGGCCGTGCTCGACAGGCTGCTGGATGATGCCGCCATCGACGATGAGACCCTCGGCTATCACGCCCAGCAGGCGGCCGTTGCTCCACGATCTGTATGCCTTTGTGGAAGAGGCAAGCGCGTTGGATGGCAGGTTCGAGCCCTCGACCTGACTGGTCATGCACCGGCGCTCCACGCATCCCCGATCTCGCAGGGCCGCTACCACTATTAATGCAGGAGATGCATAAAATCCTTGCTCAGGCCTGATGGCCAGGTGCAGCCTGTAGCCTGGTCGCATTCCTGCCAGATTCATTCGCGTTGGATATGGCGCAATTTTCTGGTCGATGAGCTCCCAGTACGCCCTCATCGCCAGCCAGTGGCCTGAGCTCCACGAGGAGGCACAAAAGGTCTAGCAGTTCGCCCTCTCCGATCCCCGCACCGCCTGCTTCTACGCCCGCCGCACGATCGAGCTGCTGGTGGAGTGGGTCTACGAGAACGACTCTCAGCTGCAGCGGCCCTGGGGAGAACCGAGCCTCTCGCAGATGATGCATGGCTTCGACTTCCGTTATCTCGTTGGCGAGCAGGCGCTTGGCCGCTTCCAGCTCATCAAGAACAGGGGGAACGAGGCCGTGCATCGCGCTGAGCCGATGCGTGTGGCGGCCTCGGTGCTGGTCGCCAGTGAGTTGTTCCATGTGCTGCGCTGGTTGGCCCTCACCTATGGCCGGAATCGCGAGACAGCCCGGGCCGCAAGCTTCGACAAGGCCCTGTTGCCCCACCCTCAGCAGGAAACCGCAACGGCCAACCAGACCCGCGAACAGCTGCAGGAGCTCGCCAACCAGCTCGCCGAACGGGATCGACAGCTGCGCGAAGCCAGGGAAGAAAACGAGGCCTCCAGGCAGGAGCTTGAGCGCCTTCGCAAGGAGATCTCCGCTCAGCGCAAGGCCAATGAGGCTGATACCAAGCCGGAGGCGGACACCACCGAGTTCGATACGCGCCGCAGCTACATCGACTTTTACATCGAAGAAGCCGGCTGGGTGCATGGCCAGAGCTGCACCCACGAGCACGAGGTGCAGGGCATGCCCAATGCCACCGGCACCGGCTTTGTGGATTACGTGCTCTGGGGGGATGACGGCAAACCCCTGGCCCTGGTGGAAGCCAAGCGCAGCTGCCGCGATCCTCGCGATGGTGAACGTCAGGCTGAGCTGTATGCCAACTGCCTGGAGCAGCGCTACGGCCAGCGGCCGCTGATCTTCCTTTCAAACGGCTACCGGCACCGCCTATGGGATGACCTGCGCTATCCGCCTCGTGAGGTGCAGGGCTTCTATAAAAAGGATGAGCTCGAAACCCTGGTCCGGCGGAGAGAGATCCGTCAGCCCCTCTCTCAGGCCACGATCTCCACCACCATCTCCGGGCGCTATTACCAGCAACGCGCGATCCGGGCCATCTGTGAATCCCTGGAGCAGGGTCGGCTCAAGGCCTTGCTGGTGCAAGCCACCGGCGCCGGCAAGACCCGCACCGCCATCTCCCTCACCGATGTCCTGACCCGCTGCAATTGGGTCAAGCGGGTGCTGTTTCTGGCGGATCGAACCTCGCTCGTGCTTCAAGCCGAACGCGCCTTCCGTCGCTTCCTGCCCGATTGCTCACCGGTCAACCTGGTGACAAACAAGGGCGGTGAGGGGCGGGTGTTCCTCTCCACCTACCCCACGATGATGAACCTGATTGATGCGGAGGATGGCTATGGCGTCAAACGCTTCGGGGTGGGGCACTTCGATCTGGTGATCATCGACGAGGCGCACCGCAGCGTCTACCAGAAATACGGCGCCATCTTCGCCTACTTCGATTCGCTGCTCAGCGGCCTCACCGCCACGCCGCGCGAGGAGATCGACCGCAACACCTACGAGCTCTTTGATCGGGCGATTGGCCTACCCACCGATGAATACGGTCTGGATCAGGCGATCGCCGACCGCTTTCTCGTGCCGTTTAGGCCCATCTCTGTCTCTCTCCGTTTTCCGCGGGAGGGCATCAACTATGCCGACCTCAGCGACGAGGAGAAGGCCCAGTGGGACTTGCTCGACTGGGAAGAAAACGTGCTGGGCACAGGCCGGGTCGATTCCGGTGCCATCAACAATTGGCTGTTCAACGACGACACCGTCGACAAGGGACTTGAGGTGCTGATGACCCAGGGCTGTCAAGAAGCCTCCGGTGATCGTCTCGGCAAATCGGTGATCTTTGCGCGCAACCACAAGCACGCCGAATTCATCCGCGAGCGTTTCGATCACAACTACCCTCACCTGGCCGGCAAGGCCGCCCGAGTTATCGATAACCAGGTGAAATATGCCCAGTCATTGATTGATGAATTTGCCGATTCAGACAGCGATCTACGTATCGCCATCTCCGTCGACATGCTCGACACCGGCATCGACATCCCTGAGATCGTCAATCTGGTGTTCTTCAAGCCGGTGCGTTCGCGCACCAAGTTCTGGCAGATGGTGGGGCGCGGTACTCGCACCTGCAAAGACCTGTTGGGGCCTGGCAGGGATTAGGAGTGCTTTTGGATCTTCGACCTCTGCCAGAACCTTGAATTCTTCCTTGGCCAGGGCGGTGCCGAATCCACCGCCGCTCCGGAAACCCTCAGCACCCGCCTGTTCCGCAGCCGCCTGGCGCTGATTGAGGTCATCGATCACAAGGTCGATCAGAAGATGCAGCAGGCGGGGACCGGCATGGCCTTTACCGCGCCAGAGGGCCACCCAGACGAACCCGAGACCGATTTACGGCTGCATCGCCACACCCTCGCCGAACTGCTGCGCTGCCACGTGGCCGCCTGTCCCGCCGACAACTTCCTGGTGCGCCCCCACCTCCAGCTGGTGGAGCGGTTCCGCAACGGCGAGTCCTGGGCCATCCTCAGCCCCGACGACCATCAGGACCTCGCCGCCACCCTGGCGCCCCTGCCCTCCGCCTACGCCGAGCAGCAGGGCGACACCGATGCGGTCGCCCGCCGTTTCGATCTGCTCCTTTACAACCTGCAGCTCTCCCTGCTGCGGGGCGAACCGCGCTTCACTCGCCTCCAGCAGCAGCTGCGCGACCTGGCCGCCCAGCTGGAGGCCCGCGCCAACATCCCTCAGGTGGCGACCGAACTGGAGTTGATCCGCGATCTGCTGCGCGATGAATGGTGGCAGGACGTGACCGTGCCAATGCTCGAAGAGGTGCGGCGGCGCCTACGGGCGTTGATGGGGCTGATCGAACCCATCAGCCGAGACCCCCTTTACACGAACTTCACCGATGAGCTGGGTGTAATGCGTGAGCTGGATGCCGCCGTGTTGCTAACCCGCGACGAGTTCCAGCAGTTCCGCCTGCGCGCCAAGGGCTTCCTCAAGGCTCACGAGGATCACCTGACCATGCAGCGCCTGCGCCGCAACCAACCTCTCACTCCAGGTGATCTCGACGAGCTGCAGCGCTTGCTGCTCTGCCATGGCGTCGGCACGGAGCGGGCGATCCAGCGGGCCGCCGAGGAGTGCAACGGCTTCGGGCTGTTCATCCGATCGCTGGTGGGCCTGGATCGCAACGCCGTCAAGGAGCTGTTCGCCGCGTTCCTCGCCGATGGCACCCACACCGCTACCCATATCCGCTTCATCAACGAAATCCTCGACGAGCTCACCAGCCGCGGCGTGATGGATCCCGCCCGCCTCTACGACCCGCCCTTCAGCGACCTGGCGCCGACGGGCCCGGAGGGGCTGTTTTCCGAGGCGGAGGTCAACAACATCTGCTACCTGCTCGACCTGATCAAAACGAGGGCTGTTGCCGTTCAGGCTGCCTGAACGGATTGGGCGGCGGCCCGGAAGACGTTGAACTTATTGACTACCACTGACACCTCCCCATGAATCGTCTCCCACCCATCAGCCCTGGTGAACTTCTTCAGGAAGAGTTCCTCGAACCACTGGGCATCAGCCAGTACCGACTGGCCAAGTCAATCGGGGTACCCGCATCACGCATCAGTGAAATCATTGCGGGCCAGCGGGCGATCACGGCCGACACGGATCTGCGTCTGTGTCGTGTGTTGCGGCTCAGTCCGGGCTATTGGTTGCGGGCACAGGCGGCCTACGACACGGAAGTGGCCACTGTCGAACTGGCTGACGTTCTCGACACCCTCCAGCCGCTCGTGAACTGCTGAGCCCATGATCGGCAGAACGGCAATCACATCAATGGGTGCGCAGTGCCACTGTGGACCCCACTCAGCGGGCCAGCCCCAGGAACACCAGCAACGAGCGGTTGAGCCGCAGCAGATCGTCATCGGCCAGGCGGCCGATGCACTGGCCCAGGGGGCTTTTGGGCACGGTGATGACTTTGTCGACCATCAGACGGCTCGTGGCTCTCAGGCCGTTCTCGGGCGTTGGTTCCACTTGGATACGGAGGATCGGGGCTTCAATCGGCTCGCTGCTCAGCGGACACACGGCGATCGAGGCTTGCTGGCATAGCCGGGGCCACCAGCCATAGTCCAGATCTCACCACGCTTCATTGGCTGTACTCATCGTCTGGCCACTCGTACACCGAATTGATGAAGGCCTGGATTTCTGCCTCCTCGGGGCTCTGGGCCACCAACAGCGACTGCCGTCGCGCCTCTGCGGCGAACTCGGGGGAATGCACGTCCGGCACCCAGATCTGGATCGGCCGCATCCCCTGGGCCCGCAACCGCTGACGGTGCTCCCGCACCTTGCGGCGGTTGGCGGCCCGGCGCGCCTCCTGGGCGGAGGCCTCTGAGCGACCCAGCTCCGGGGCGGCTCCAGATCCCATGGCAGCTCTTGCAACTGTTTCATGTCACCGTAGCTGCAGCTTGCGGATATTGCCTGGACTGATCGACGACGAGATGGAGCACCGCCAACCGCTGGAGATCCGGTTGGAATTGCGGGCAATCGAGCAGGAGATCCTGCAGGGGATTGAGGAACTGGAGGGGATGCTGCGATG
>CAMDWF010000168.1 GCA_945878795.1 Synechococcus sp. UW140 | reverse complement strand
GCTGGTCCTAACTAGCAGCCAAGGCTGGCCGGCCGCAGGGCTATGGGGGGGGCTGCCAGCCGTGCTGGTGCCCCGTTGGCTGGGCCGGCGGCTGGGGGGCCACAGCGGCGACACCTATGGAGCCTGCGTGGAATGGAGTGAAACCCTGGCATTGCTCCTGGCAGGTGTCTGGCTTGGGCTGGGGGGGGGCGCTCTGGCTCAGGTCGACAGCGTCTGGAGATTGTGGATTGGCTGATCCGTGGCTTGGGGCGGCAGGCTGAGCCGAAAAGCATTGCCCCCTTTTGGCAGACTTGAATCGATGTCATGGGGGGGGATCACGAGTTCGAGTTCGCCGCCGAGGCCCCGGGCCAGCTCACGGGCCAGGTCTAGACCGATTCCAGTGCCAGGAAGCGGTAGGCCGCGGCGGCCCCGCTTGCCCCGTTCAAAAATGGTTTCCCGCTCGTCGGCGTCGATCGCCTCGCCTCCGTCCCAGACGCTGAGGGTGGGACCGCCGCTGGCCCCGACCCCGCAGTGCAGTCCCAGGGGGCAACCGCCTGAGCTGTAGCGAAAGGCATTTTCCAGCAGATTGGCCAGGATCTCTGCCACGGAGCCACTGTCCCCGCGCCAGGAGGGCAGATTTGCAGGACCGTGCCACTGGCGGCCCTGCAGGCTGGCGGTGGCTTCGGCACGCCGCAGCAGGGGGAGCAGCGGACCGGCCAAATCCACGCCGCCTGGTCCGGTAAGCAGGGGGGGCAACAGCAGGGGCTGGGAGTTGGCGGCGGCGGTCAGCAGGGCGTCGGGGCGGGCGAGATCGCTGATGGCCTCCACGTAGCGGTTGAGTTGCTGTTCTTCGTTGAGCAGGCCCTCAACCAAGGAGCGGTTTTTGATGTCCTGGTCCAAGCGGCGCAGCAGCAGGTGCCCGAAAGTGCGCAGGGCCGAGAGGGGGTTGCGCAGCTGATGCACCAAAAGCCGCAGATGTTCTTCGCGGGCTAGTAGGCGGGCCTCGAGTCTCTGCCGCTCGATGTCGATCCGCAAGGCCTCTGTCAGGGTCAGAGCCATGGCCTGGAGGCGCTGGCGCAGGTTTTCGGACCAAACGGTGCCCAGGGTTTCCACCTGGAGGGCCCCTAGCAACAGGGGCCCGTCCCGCAGGGGTAGCCAGCGTCGTTCTTCGGCGGGCACCCGGAGTTCACCTGTCCTGTCGGGGGCCGGCAGGGCCCGACCGTCGCTGGGCCATTGGCCCACGGCCATCAGGGTTGGGTGGCCTTGGGGGCCCTCGTGGGTCACGTAGACAACGAGCGAGCGCACATCGCGGCAGTCCACCAGTTGGCCCAGTTGCCAGCGCAGCAGCAGTAAAAACCTCTCAGAGACTGGAATCACCGGCGGCTAACCCGAAGGAAAAAGCGCAAATTGCTAAAAAAGTTTCGGCGGAACGATGCAGAAAGTGAAAAACGCCGTAACATGGACGTATCGACCACTACTTCGCTGTTCTGGAGCGAGTTGGGTGTCGCCATCGGTGGCTTGCCACCTTCCTTCGAGTCTGAGGTTGCATTCACCTTGCAACCGAAGCTACAGCAAAGGAAGAAGCAAGCCTTCTCAGTTCCGCCTGCCTTCATCGGGTCGGTGGGGACGCCGATCGTACCCACGATTGCTTGAGAACGACAGATGTAATGGCCTCGATCCAGACCTCGCCATGGGCGTCTGGATCGGCCAGCCCAGGTGACCGTCCCCAGTTGGACCCTCGCCCCTGGTTGCTTCCCCCCTGTACACCTTCAGCCTCCCCACCAGGAGTCCTGCCATGTCTAAGAAGCGCAAGCGGATCAGCCGTCGTCGTCTCGCCGGCCAACGTGTTCTAGCCCACGTTCCTACTTTCAATCTCGAGACCGGTGCCCACAAGCCTGTTACGGCAGCGCGTCGATATATTGCCGAAGCCGATCTCATGGCCCCGGCGATACTCAACGTCCGCCGCAACGAGCACACCACAGACCGTTTCTTCTGGGGAGAGAAGGGACTTTTCAGCGCGCAGTACGCCGAAGAAAATCATTTCCTCTTCCCTTCCCTGCGAGTCATCGTTGATCGCATCGGCGAAGAGGTCCTCTTTGAAGGCATCGAAGCGCTGGCCGCCGATGACTGGGAGGAGATGGAGGAGTACGAGTACGCCTTCGTTTGAAGCCTGACGCCACTTCGGCCCTAGGTCCAGTTCTGGGTCAGAAAAGCGCGTAGCTGCGGCAGCAGTTGGGGGTCAATGCCATGGCCCCCGGCGAAGCCGATCTGTTGCACTTGGCCCCCCGCCCCCCGCACAAGGTCTGCGATTGCCTGGCTCGCCGCCACTGGAACCACAGGGTCATCCTCGCCGTGGGTCAGCATCGTCCTGGCCCTGGGGTTTTTGGCTTGCCAGCCTGGATGCGGATAGCCACTGCAGGCGATCAGGGCGGCCACCGGCATTCCCTCCCCCAAAATCACATCCACGGCCATGGCAGCCCCCTGGGAGAATCCCAACACCGCCGTGTGTTCGAGAGGCACTGTTGCGGCAAGTTCTTGTAGTCGTTGCCGCAGGTTGGTACGGGCTGCGCCCAGACCGGGCCAATCCGGTTGTTGGAGGTCGTACCACTGCCTGCCAAAGCCGCCAGGGTGCGGTTCCGGTGCCCTCAGGGCCACCAAACTGACCTTGTCAGCTTCGCTATCTCCCTCCAAAAGGGCGATGCCCAGATCCAGCAGATCATCCGCATCGGCTCCCCAGCCGTGCAGCAGCACCAGGCGCCGCTGAGGTTGGGTCGGTCCCAGCCGAATCGATTGACCATCGTCCTGGGGCAAGTCCTGGGGCAAAGCGTTGGTCATGGGCTCTCGGCAGCTCCTGCTTAGGTTGGCCCAGATTCTGATCCCCACCGCCATGGCCCCTACGGCCCTTTTGAGCGTGTCCGACAAAGAGGGCCTGGTGTCCCTGGCCAACGGCCTGCTCAGCCATGGCTATCAACTGCTCTCCAGTGGCGGCACCGCCACGGCCCTGGCCGCCGCCGGCCTGCCGGTGACCCGGGTGGCTGACTACACCGGGGCCCCGGAGATCTTGGGGGGTCGGGTCAAGACCCTCCATCCCCGCATCCATGGCGGCATCCTGGCCCGCCGGGACGATGCCGGCCACAGGGCCGACCTGGAGGCTCAGGCGATCACCCCCATCGATGTGGTGGTGGTCAACCTTTATCCCTTCCGCCAGACCGTCGCCGATCCTGCGGTGGATTGGCAAACCGCGATTGAGACCATTGACATAGGCGGGCCTGCGATGGTGCGGGCCGCCGCCAAGAACCATGGGGATGTGGCCGTACTCACGGACCCTGCCCAATACCCCTCCTTCCTGGAGGCCCTGGCGGCGGGTCGGCTCGATGGGCCCCTACGACGCCGTTTGGCCCTGGCCGCCTTCCAGCACACGGCCGCCTATGACGCGGCCATCAGCGCTTGGTTGGCCCAGCGACTGGGCGCCGATGGCGACCCCGCCGATGCCGATCCGGTCGCCCCGCTGCGGCTCGAACTGCCGGTCCAGCAGCGGCTCCGTTATGGGGAGAATCCCCACCAGAGCGCCACTTGGTTCAGCGATCCCCAGGCGGGTTGGGGCGCCGCGCTGCAGCTGCAGGGCAAAGATCTCAGTTACAACAACCTCATTGATCTCGATGCGGCCCTGGCCACGGTTCGAGAATTTGGTTACGACGAGGGCCCCTCGGACCGAGCTGCTGGCTCCAGTCCGGCGGCCGTGGTCATCAAGCACACGAACCCCTGCGGCGTCGCCGTGGGCACGGGTGTGGCCGAGGCCCTGCAGCGGGCTCTCGATGCCGATCGCACCTCCGCCTTTGGCGGCATCGTCGCCCTCAATGTCCCCGTTGATGCTGCAGCGGCGGCGCTGCTCACCGGCCTATTCCTCGAATGTGTGGTGGCGCCTGGGTTTTCGCCTGAGGCCCTGGCACAACTGGCCAGCAAGTCCAACCTGCGCGTCCTGATCTTGCCTGGGGCCGCCGTGGCCGCCGCCCCCAGGCTGCAGCGCCGCTCCGTGCTGGGGGGATTGCTGGAGCAGGAAGCCGACGACCGTGCCAGTGATCCCCAGCCGCCCAAAGTGGTCAGCGTCCGCCAGCCCACTGCCCAGGAGCAGGCCGATCTGGATTTCGCCTGGCGGGTGGTGCGCCACGGTCGCTCCAACGCCATCGTGGTGGCCGCCGGAGGACGCACCCTGGGCATCGGTGTCGGACAAACCAATCGGGTAGGAGCCGCCCGAGCTGCCCTGGAGATGGCTGGAGCCGCAGCTCAAGGTGCCGTGCTCTCCAGTGACGGCTTCTTTCCCTTCGATGACAGCGTGCGCCTGGCGGCCGCCCATGGCATCACCGCGATCATCCAGCCTGGGGGCAGCCTTCGCGATGCCGATTCGATCGCCGCCTGCGACAGCCTGGGCCTGGCGATGGTCGTGACCGGTTGCCGGCACTTCTTGCATTGAAGTTCCCGGCCCCTGCGGAGTGGGGGTCGGCAGTTGTAGTTTCACATTTCACGCCCTGGCGGCTCTGGTGTTGTTGAGGGGCCTGTCGTGCTCCTCAACAGTCTTCCCCCGCACCCTTCTTCCCCGCACGCTTCCCACCCACGATGACCGAACTGATCTCCCCTTCCCTGGCCTACAAACTCAACTTCTTCCATCCTTTACTGATGTGGGCCCTGTTGGGCCTATCGCTCTATTCGATGGTCCTGGGCATCAAAACCAAGAAGCTCCGCACCGCCAGCGCTGAAGAGCGCAAGGATCTCATCAAGGGGCAGTTTGGCCGTCGCCACCACCTGGTGGGCAGCCTGCTGCTGGCCTTGATGGTGCTAGGCACTTTTGGGGGGATGGCCGTGACCTATCTGAACAACGGCAAGCTTTTCGTAGGTCCCCACCTGCTGGTCGGCATGGGCATGACCTCCCTGGTGGCCTTGGCCTCCGCCCTGACCCCTTTGATGCAGCAGGGCAATCTGTTGGCCCGTAAGGCCCATATCGGCCTCAATATGGGCATGGTGACCCTGTTCCTGTGGCAGGCTTTTAGTGGCACCCAGATCCTGCTCAAGGTGCTGGCCAATCCAGTCGCTTGAGTTCTGTTCGCTGCGCCTTGCCCCCCTGGTCAAAAACGGGCCCGACGCCGGGGGGGGCAGGGAATCCCATGGTTGGAGTGGAAATCCTCCTGAACTTTCCAGGTGAGTTTGCGGGAGATTTGGCGGACGATTTGTTTGAGCAAATGGTCGCCACTGCTCTGCACCAGTCCATCGGGCAAGAGGTTGAGCATGGAGGGCAATCGGATCCACACCGCCAGATCCAATTGCCAGCGCACCAAGGTGTGGGCCATCAGTCGGTCGACTTCCTCGTTGGAAACCTCAACGGGCCCTGGCGCGCTCAGGGCCTGGCGATCGGTTTCGTCAAGCCGCAGGGAGGCATTGAAATCGACGTCGTAGAGCCCCTGCAAACTGGGGCTTTGCTCTGCAACCGGCAGGGTGACGATCTCGTAGACGCCGTTGTCCTGGGGCAGCAATTCCAGAGCGATGGTGGGCTCGACCTCAAAGCCGAAATTGCCAAACCGCCCCAGGGTCAGCAGATAGGCGTCGCGGTCCAAGGGGGCCACGGTCATGGGAGCTGCGCAGCGCCGGAACCAGTCCTCATGGCGATCGAGATAGCGACCGACGACATCGGCCGGGGCCCGCATTTCCATCAGATCGGCAAAGTGGCTGGCGTAACGGCGCACCTGGGGA
>CAMDWF010000167.1 GCA_945878795.1 Synechococcus sp. UW140 | reverse complement strand
GCCTTGCGCAAGAAGATGGCTGCCTACATGGCCAATGGGGCCCGCCTCGGCTGGCTGCTGCTGCCTCAAAGCCGCACGGTGGAGATTTGGCAGACAGGGAACGCCGAAACAACCAACCCTCCCCTGCTTCTTATTGATCCAAGCCGATTGGAGGCGGGCCTGGAATTCCCCGGCCTCGTGATTGATCCGCGCCGGATTTGGGAGGGCTGAAGGCACTTATCAGCGAAGGTCTACCTATTCACAAGCCCAGCCACAACCAACGCCCCACCCCCACCAGGGCCGCCGCGCCGATGACAGACAACACCCGCCAGCGGGCCCCCAGCAGCAGCAGCAGAGCCAGCGCCACCAACAACAGGGCTACCCAATCCACCCCGCCCGCCAACCCCTGGGGCCAAAGCACGGGGCCGGCCAGGACCACCGCCAGGCTGGCGATCACCCCGGTCAGCATCGCCGTGATCGCCGCCAGGGGGGCCAGCAGGCGGGGTTTGTCGCGGCTGGCCTCCACATAGGGTGCGCCGATCAGGATGAAGGCAAAGGAGGGCAAGAAGGTGAACCAAACCACCACCAGTCCCGCCAGCCAGGCCATACCGAGGGCACCGCTGGCGTTCCAGCCGCCCATGAAGCCCACGAAGGCCACAACCATGATCAAGGGGCCGGGGGTCGTCTCCCCCAGGGCCAGGCCATCGAGCATCTGGGCCGGTTGCAGCCAGCCGAAATGGGTCACCGCTCCCTGGCTCACATAGGGCAGCACGGCATAGGCACCACCGAAACTGAGCAGGGCCACCTGGGTGAAGAAGCGGGCCATCGTCGCCAGCAGACCGCTCCAGCCCTGCAGCCAGATCAGCAGCAGCAGCGGTAGCCCCAGGGCCAGAGCCATGGCCAGCAGGGCCAGGCCGAGGCGGCGGCTGGAGGGCTTGGCATGGGCCGGTGGCGGGGTGTCGTCGTCGTGGAGGTAGCCGTTTGGGGCGGACGTGTCTTGGCTTCCACCAGCCTTGGCAACGTTGCGGTGGCCTGCGTCGTTCAGCCAGCTGGGCCGGAAGCGACCCACCAGGAAGCCGCTGCCGGCCGCTAGCGCCAGCAGCCAGGGATAGGGCCACTTCAGCAGCACCAATCCGGCAAAAGCCACCAGGGCCAACAGCCCCTGGAACGGATGGCGCAGCGTTCGCTTGCCCACCAGCCAGGTGGCCTGCAGCACCAGGGCGATCACCGCCGGTTTCAGGGCCCAGAACACCGACGCCAGCAAGGGCAAGTGGCCCCACAGGGCATAAACACTGGACAAGCTGAGCAGCAGCAACACCGACGGCAACAAAAACAAGCCGCCGGCAATCAGGCCGCCGCCAACCCCATGCAGCAACCAGCCCAGATAAATCGCCAGTTGGGTGGCCTCAGGACCCGGCAACAACAAACAAACCTGCAGGGCATGCAAAAAACGGCGCTCCGATAACCAGCGCCGCCGCCCCACCAGTTCGTCGAACAGCAGGGCGATCTGGGCCGCCGGCCCGCCGAAACTGACCATGCCGAGCCGGGCCCAGAAGCGGGCCGCCTCCGCCAAAGACACCGCAGCGACAGGGCCTTGAGAGTTCGCCAAGGTCCTTGCCTGCGCCGGCTCCGACAGGCTATGGGCAGGGCCTCCTAGCGGACGTCGGCAGGATTACAACCAGACTTGCTGTTCAGCCCTGTTGATCAGCCCTGGCTCTGGCGCACGATCTCGCTGAGCTTGCCGGCTTCTAGCATGTAGGCATCGTGGCCCAGTTGGCTCTCCAGGGTTGAGAAGGTGACGCCGCAGCGCAAGCCGGCGGCCAGTTCTTGGTGGCGGTGGGGCGGGAAGAGTCGATCTGAGGCCACCGCCACCAGCCGCACCCGGGCCGTGATACGCGCCAGGGCGGCGACGATGCCGCCGCGACCACGACCAACATCGTGGCGATTCATGGCCTGGGTGAGGGCGATGTAGCTGTTGGCGTCAAAACGGCGCACCAATTGCTGGGATTCCGCCGCTAGAAAGCCGGCGATCGCCTGTTCACGGCCGAGGGGATCAGCAGCGGCGAAGCGTTGGTCCAGCTCCCGTTCGCAGCCGTAGGTGATCGTCGCGATCGAGCGCGCCAGGGCCAGACCCCCTTGGGGTCCACCGCTGGGATCGTCGTAGTAGTCACCGCCTAAAAAGTTGGGATCCTGGCGGATTGCCTCGATCTGACAGATATGGAAGGGGATGTTTTCGGCGCTGCAACGGGCGGCCGTGGCCAGCAACAGCAGCCTTTCGACCCGCTGGGGTTCTTCAATCGCCCATTCCAGGGCCCGCATGCCCCCCATCGAACCGCCGATCACCGCATGCCAACGGGAGATGCCTAAACGGATGGCCAGTTGCCGCTCCGCCGCCACCAGATCGCGGATGGTCAAGGCCGGAAAGCGCGGCCCCCAGGGCCGGCCGTCGGGCGCCGGGCTTGAAGGCCCGCTGCTGCCCTGGCAGCCGCCCAACACATTGGGGCAGAGCACAAAGAAGCGATCGGTATCCAGGGCGCGCCCGGGGCCGATCAGGTCATCCCACCAACCCGGCGCCCCATGGCCTGGGCCGGCAGGGCCAGCGGCATGGCTATCGCCACTGAAGCCATGCAGCAGCAGCACGGCATTGTCAGCGGCGCCATTCAACTGGCCCCAGCTCTCCCAGGCCAGGGTGAGGGGGCCGAGGCGGCCCCCCAATTCCAGCTCTAGTGGGGTTTCACAAAAGAGTTGGCTGAATTGACGCTGGCCGCTGGGATCGCCCGGTCGCCAGCCACCATGGCGATGGCAACTGGCGCTGGGGGCGATGTCAATGGTGAGGGGATCCATGGCAAAAGTTCAACGTTTTTCTGCAAACAGTTGGTCCCAGACGGCCCCTTTGGCAAAGAAGGTTTGGTCGATGCTCTGCCAGCCGCCAAAACTGGCCGCATCAAAGAGGGTTTTTACGGGGGCAAAGCGCGAGCGCACCTGGCTCCACACCTGGGGGTGGGCGGGACGGAAACCCTCTTCGGCAAAAATCCGCTGGGCATCTTCGCTGCTCAAGTACTTGGCCAGGGCTTCGGCCGCCGCCCGGTTGCCATGGCGATCGACATTGCGATCGACGATCACCACCGGCGCTTCGATGCGCACATTGACCTCTGGAACCACAAAGGGAGTCTGGAGTTCGCCGGCCTTGGTGGCCTGGATGGCTTCGTTTTCATAATTCAAAAGCACATCCCCCTGGCCGCGCTTGAGAAAAGTATCGGTGGCCTCGCGGGCATCCTTGGGCAAATTATCAACTTTGCGGTACACCGCACTCACAAAATCCTTGGCCTGGGCTTCGGTGCCGCCCGTGCGCGCCACCGAGCCCCAAAGGCCAAGAAAGTTCCAACGGGCTCCACCCGAGGTCTTGGGATTGGCTGTGACAACGCTCACTCCGGGCCGGGCCAGGTCAGCCCACTGGTTCACACCCTTGGGATTGCCAGGGCGGGTCAGAAAAGCGACCACCGAATTGGTGATTATGGAACCATTGGGAAGCTCCTTTTGCCAACCAGGATCGACCAAACCGGCTTTTTCCAGCTTCAGCACGTCGCCGGCCAAGGCCAGGGCGGCCACATCGGCATCCAGGCCATCGATGATGGCCCGGGTCTGGGAGGCGGAGCCGCCGTAGCTGGTGCGAATCGCCACATCCTTTCCGGTTTGGGCCTTCCAGGCGGCCTGGAAGCGGGGCAGGATTCGGTCGTAGGCACTCTTGGTTACGGCATAGCTGACCAACAGCAGGGGCTTGTCCCCACCTCCCTGGGCTGATCCAGATTTGGGGACCTGCCCTTGCTGCCCCTGGCCGCCGCAACCGCCCAACAGCAGCGCCAGCCCCAGGCCGCTGGCAAAGGCGGCGCGGCGATGGGCGAATGGGAGGAAGCGAGGGCGTGAAACCACGGTTTAGCGATGAACAACCAGGAGTTACATTACACACTAATCCGCTAGGGGTATGGGATTGGCGCCAGGCCAAGGCGAGCGGACCTAACGGGTCTGGGCGAAAATCTGATCCCAGATGCCACCCTTGCCGAAAAACTTCTTATCGGTCTCACCCCAGCCGCCCAGATCGCCGATGCGGAAGAACTTGACATTGGGAAACTTGCCACGGGCATAGCTTTTGCCTTCCGGTGTCACCGGCCTGAAGCCATTATCGACGAAGGCCTTCTGGGCGGCCGGAGTATATAAGAAGCGGGTGAAGGCTTCGGCGACTCTACGGGTGCCATGTTTGTCGGCATTCTTGTCAACCACAGTGTGGGGCATTTCCGTCAGCACGTTGGGACTGAACACCCGATATCCTCCGGGCAGTTCACCGCTGCGTTTGGCCAAAAATCCTTCGGTTTCCCAATTCAAGAGCACATCTCCCTGGCCGCGCTTGAGAAAGGTGTCGGTAGCTTCGCGGGCGTCCTTAGGCAGCACTTCAGCGTTTTTGAAAACACCGCTGATGAAACGTTTAGCAGCGGCTTCGCCGCCGCCGCTTTGGCTGATGGCCCCCCAGAGGGCGACGAAATTCCAGCGGGCACCACCGGAAGTCTTGGGATTGGCAAGCACACTTTCGACATTCTTATTATCGAGGTCACTCCAGGTGAAAATCTTTTTGGGATTGCCTGGCCGCACAAAGGTGGCCACGGTTGAATTGGTGGCTACGGATTGATTGGGCAGCTCATTTTGCCAACCAGGCTTGATCAAACCAGCTTTCTCCAGCTTGCTGATGTCGGCGGCCATCGCCAGGGCCACCACATCTGCCTCTAGTCCGTCAATCACCGCGCGGGTCTGGGAACCGGAGCCGCCATAACTGGTCCTGATGACAACGCTCTGGCCGGTCTTCTTCCTCCAGTCGGCGACAAACAGGGGAATGATTTTGTCGTAGGCCGCCTTGGTGACGGCATAGGTGACCAACAGGATCGACGGGGGCTTGCCTGGGGTCTGGGCCGCCGCCGGCTGGGCCAGGGGGCCGACCCCAAGGCTGAATAGCAGGGGAACCCAGGCCTGGCTGGCCAAGACCACGCCAGCGATTGAGGCTCGCGCTGAGCGAGGGGATTTAGATACCACGGTTGTCCGATTGGATTGCTTGCCAACGCTATCCAGCGCCCTGGCCCCGGCATGTAATCCCAACTACGTCGACAGGGATGGCCCTTGCCTCTGGCACAATCCCTATGCCATTACCGGGGATCAAGCGTGGGCTTCAGCGCCAAAACCGAGTACGGCATCGTCTCCCTGATCGAGTTGGCGGCCGTTTACGACCAGGGGCTGGTGCTGCAGGTTGCCGAGATCGCCCAGCGCCAGGGCATCCCCGATCGCTACCTAGAGCAAATGTTGACCAGCCTGCGCCGCGGCAAGATTCTGCGCAGCATCCGCGGCCCCAAGGGCGGTTACCAGCTGGCCCGTCCCCCCGCGGAAGTCTCGGTGGCCGAGGTGGTCAGCTGCCTGGAAGGGGAGGGCTCTTCACGCAGCAGCTCTGCCCGTGCCACGGCGGAATTCGAGGTGTTGGGAAACCTCGCCGGCCGCTTGGATGGGGCCCGCCAGCAGGTACTCACAGAAACCACGCTTCAAGAACTGCTGGACCAGCGCAATCGCCTCGACCAGTCCCAGGTCATGTATTTCATCTGAGTTAGCCTCAAATGGACCTAGATGGAATAGTCCGGCACAAAGGTACGCGCTTGACGGCTGACGATGTGGACCTGATCCCCCAGGGCCAGGGCGGTGTGGTCTAACTGGTCGCGGGGCACCTGGGCAACCACCACTTCGCCGCTCTCCAG
>CAMDWF010000166.1 GCA_945878795.1 Synechococcus sp. UW140 | reverse complement strand
CCATCCTCCGTTGCGATGGTGACGGTGGCGGTCGGCAGTAGACCGGTGCCGCAGCTCACCTGCACCCGTTTGAGGATGAAACGGGCTTCAGCTTGCTGTTGCACCTGCTCGCTGACGATCGCTTCCAGGTCGCGGTCGGAAATCTCCCGTTTGCGATCGGCCAGTTCCTTGAAGCGGGCAAAGGCATCATTGAGGTCTTCGCCAGCGAGGTTGTAGCCCAATTCTTCGAGCCGGGCCCTGAAGGCACTGCGACCAGACAATTTGCCCAACGACAGGCGAGTGTCGCTGAGGCCGATGGTGCGGGCATCAATAATCTCGTAGGTGAGACGATTTTTGAGCACACCATCTTGGTGGATTCCCGATTCATGGGCGAAGGCATTGGCACCCACAATCGCCTTGTTGGGTTGCACTGCCATGCCGGTGAGGTTCGACACCAGCCTGGAGGTTTTGGTGATCTCTTCGGTCCGCACCCCTGTTAAAGGCCGGCTGTCTTCACTGTCACGGCCGAGGAAGGGGTTGAAATAACTGCGGCGCACATACAAGGCCATCACCAACTCTTCCAGCGAGGCATTACCAGCCCGTTCACCGATGCCGTTGATGGTGCATTCCAGTTGGCGGGCGCCATGTTTGACCGCCTCAAGGAAATTGGCGACAGCCAGGCCCAAATCATTGTGGCCATGCACCGAAATCACCGCCTGATCGATGTTGGGCACCGAGCGGTTGATGCCGGCAATCAATTCGCCGAATTCAGCAGGTGTGGCATACCCAACCGTATCCGGAATGTTGATGGTGGTGGCTCCGGCGGCGATGGCGGCCTCGATCACCTGGTGCATGTATTCAGGATCGCTGCGGCCGGCGTCCTCACAGGAGAATTCGACATCGTCCACCAGCGAACGGGCGTAGGCCACCATTTCGGCGGTGATTTCCAGCACCTCCGCCCGGCTTTTGCGCAACTTGTGCTTGAGGTGGATGTCGCTGGTGGCAATGAAGGTATGGATGCGGCGCCGCACCGCAGGCGCCACGGCCTCAGCACAGGCTTTGATGTCTCCCTTGGCGGCCCGGGCCAGACCGCAAATCACAGGGCCTTCCTCCGTGCCGACAGCAGCGGCGATCCGTTGCACGGCGTTGAAATCGCCGACGCTGGCAAAGGGAAACCCCGCCTCGATGATGTCGACACCGAGGCGGGAGAGCTGCTGGGCAATCGCCAGCTTTTCTTCCAGGTTCAAGCTGGCACCCGGCGATTGCTCGCCGTCCCGCAGGGTGGTGTCGAAAATGAGGATCCGGCCGGGATCACGCGCCATAACAACAGCTGGGCCGCTAAGCGGACTGACTATGAGTTGACCCCATTGTAGGGGGCAGGCGGCAGGCGACCCCATGGCTGGCGATCGGTATGCATTTCAAAAGCTTTTTGGAACATTTGGACCCTGGGGGCTCTTGAGAAGGCAAACTTTCTGCACCGTCTCATTGCTGAGACTCACATCGGCCTATCGATCTGGATGTTTGCAGCCGAATCCAATGACAAGCTTGCTTCGGAGCTGGGCTTGCGTTCGATGGCCATTGTTGTATCCAAGCTGGCCCCCAACATGGCTGGCCCTTGGCAAAAGCTAAATCATAATATCGAATCAAGGCAAAAATTCTTTAGATTTTCACCTCTTGCCCAAGACCATCTGCTTTCACTGCATATATGTGAGGAATTGATTGAGCCCCAGCCGTCAAATCTGGTGCGTATCACCCTGGTTCGTTTTGCTGCTGTCTGGATGGCGGCCTGTCCCCAGGAAATTTTTGGCCAGCAACAACCCCTCCCCTTTCTCGACGATGAAGACGAGTCGGAAATCCTCCAGATTGAGCGGCGTCTCCGGGATTTTGTTGCTCTCCATACGACCTCTTGCCATAGCTTTGCCATACATCAACAACCTTGGGATCCGGGGCGGTCCCTTGGCGTATGGGCCAGCTTCACGCTCCCAGATCCCCCCAACTACCTCTGGGCTCCAGCTCAAGCCTGAGCTGGGGAAGGCGAAGGACGGCGCACGACGCCGGTGGTTGGGTTGTCGACCTTGGCGAGTTGGGGCAGCAGGGAAGCCAGATCAACAAAGCGATCGGCCGCATTGCGCAATTCCCGCGCCACCATGCCCTCGGTGCTGAAAACGATGGTGGTCAGACCCTTGGCCCTCAAGACCTCCACCAGCCGGTCCAGGTCCCTGCTGCCACTTAGTAGCCAGACCTCTTCGCAGCGATGGGCGACGGTCAGCAGGTCGATCGCCACCTCCACATCGAGATTGGCCCGGCCGTATTGGCGACTCTCCCCTTCCACCCCCAGCTCCCGCAAGGGCCGGGTGCGCACGGTGTAACCCAGGCTCGTCAGGGCATCGCGGAAGGGACGTTGGTCATTGGGATCCTTAAGGCCGGCATACCAAAAAGCACTCCCCAGCTCCACCTCTCCCTCCTGACGCGCTAACTCCATCAAGCGGCGGGGATCGAAAAACCAGCCGAGTTTCTGCTGGGCATAAAACATGCTGTGGCCGTCAACCGCAAGCACCCGCCGCCGCATTGGTTCGCCAAAGTGTTGTTGCACCAATCGCTTCTGAACCCCTTTTCCCAGCCAAGCCTAGAAAGCCGACCCGTACAGTGGAAATGTGTTGAGGTCACCATGGCCGCAGGCGAACTGGCCCTGGTGCTCCATGCCCATCTTCCCTATGTCCGCTCAGGCGAGCCGGGTTCCCTGGAGGAGGACTGGTACTACCAGGCCTTGCAGGAGTGTTATCTGCCGCTGCTGCAGGTGCTGGAGGCGGCCGCCGCCGATCCACAGCAGCGCCCCAGGCTCACCCTCGGCCTTTCGCCAACCCTGCTCTCGCTGCTGGCTGACGAGGAGCTGAACCGCGGCTTTCTGCCCTGGCTGCAGCTTCGCCTCGAGATGCTGCAGCTAACCCCCCCCGAGGGCAGGGCAGCTGCCCAGCACCTCGGCCACACCCTGGAAGCCATTGCCTCCGATTGGCAGCAATGTGACGGCAGGCTGGTGCCGCGCTTTCGGCGCCTGCAGGGCCTGGGGGTGCTGGATCTGATCACCTGCGCCGCCACCCACGGCTATCTGCCCCTGCTGAGGGAATACCCGGAGGCCGTATCGGCCCAGCTGATCACCGCCGTGCGCGAGCACGAACGTCTGCTCGGCCAACCTCCCCTGGGCATTTGGTTACCGGAATGCGCCTATTACGAGGGTTTGGACCAGGTCCTCGTCCAAAACGGCCTGCGCTATAGCGTGCTGGACGCCCACGGCCTGCTCCACGCCATACCCCGACCCCGCTATGGCGTTTATGCCCCCATCTGCAGCCCAGCCGGAGTGGCCTTTTTCGGCCGTGACAGCCATTCGACCCTGCCGGTATGGAGCGCCAGCCAGGGCTATCCGGGCGATGGGGCCTACCGGGAGTTTCACCGCGACCTGGGTTGGGATCTGCCCGAGTCCCAGTTGGCCGAGCACGGCATCCCCAGCAGCCGCCCCCTTGGCCTGAAATGGCATCGGGTCACCTCCCAGACCTGTGCGCTAGAGAGCAAGGCCCCCTACGATCCTGCCGCCGCCGCCCTGAGGGTGCGGCAGCATGCCGCCGATTACCTCGCCGGCCGGGCCAGCCAATTACACAATCTGGCCGCCTCCATCGAGCGCCCACCGCTGCTGGTGGCGCCCTTTGATGCCGAGCTGTTTGGCCACTGGTGGTTTGAAGGGCCGGCCTTCCTGGCCGAATTGTTCCGCCAAGCTGCCGCCGCCGGGCTGCGTTTCACCACTTTGCGGGAGACCCTGGCAGCGGATTTGAGCCTCCAGGTCTGTCGACCCTCTCCCTCCAGCTGGGGGCGGGGGGGCTATCACGACTACTGGCTCAATGAGACCAATGGCTGGGTGGTGGGGGAATGGCAGCGGGCTTCCCGGGCCATGGTGCGAAGGGTCAACCGGGGTGTGGCCAGCAGCGACCACCGGCTTTGGCTGATCCAGGCCGGCCGCGAACTGCTGCTGGCCCAGAGTTCCGACTGGAGTTTCATCCTGCGGGCCGGAACCACCACCGAGCTGGCCCGAGAGCGGATCCACCGCCACCTTGATCGTTTCTGGCGCCTCATGCAGGCCATCGACAAAGGCACGGATTTGCCGCCCTTTTGGCTGGACGCACTGCAGCGCGAGGATGGGCTGTTTCCCCTCCTCAGCGGTGCGGAGTGGGCCAGTCCCCCCCAGGGTTCGAACTGATCTCCAAACCATGATCGATGCCATGGATCGCGACACGTTGCTGAGCCAGTGCCAAAAACTGGCCAAGGCCTATCAGGTGAACGATGGCGAGGGCTTTCGCTTGGCTTCCGTCGATCCCAACGACACCCTGCACCTGCAGCGGGATGACAAAGCGATGGCAACGCAGCGGCTGAGTGAAGGCACCAGCCTGCTTGCCGAATTCCAAGAACGCCTCTACGCCCAGGACCGTTGGGGCGTGTTGCTGATTTTCCAGGCCATGGACGCCGCCGGCAAGGACGGCACCATCAAGCATGTGATGTCTGGAGTGAATCCCCAAGGCTGCCAGGTGACCAGCTTTAAGGCCCCCACTGCCACTGAATTGGACCATGATTACCTCTGGCGCTGCCAACAGGCCCTGCCGGAAAGGGGGCGGATCGGCATCTTCAATCGTAGTTACTACGAAGAGACCCTGGTGGTGCGCGTCCATCCAGAACTGCTGCAAAAACAGCAGCTGCCTCCCTCCTTGCTAGGCAACGATATTTGGAAGCGGCGCTGCCGCGAAATTCGCCATTTCGAAGAATACCTGAGTAACAATGGAATCGTTGTGCTCAAATTTTTTCTGCATGTTTCACGCAATGAACAAAAGCGTCGCTTTCTAGAACGTCTTGATAATCCAGATAAGAACTGGAAATTCTCCCTTGGTGATATTCATGAGCGGGCCCACTGGGATGCCTACATGACTGCCTATGAGGAGATGATTCAACGCACCGCCAGACCTTCAGCCCCATGGCATGTGGTGCCAGCCGACAACAAATGGTTCACCCGCATTGTGGTGGCCGCCTCGATCATCGATGCCATGGCCCGTCTGGATTTACGTCTACCCCACCTGGGCGAAGCGGCACGCCGACAACTGGAGGAGGGGCGTCGCCTGCTCTTGGCCGAAGACTGAAGTCAAGCCAATCGGACTCGGCTCTGTTTTCATCCCCCTATCAAGTTGGCCTGGGTTGATTCAAGACCCCAGTGGGGGGGGGGGATCCGCCCCCGGGGCCATCAGGTCGCTGGCTAGGGTTCCCTGACCGGCTGGGGTGATGGCCCCTTGCGATGCTCGCTTCTCTATTTACCAAATCCTCTCTTTTCGGTATTGGCATCGCCTTCAGCCCCCTGCATATCGGGGTGGTCACCCTTCTGTTATTAGGACGCTCACCCTTGAGAAGGGCCTTTGCCTACGTGCTGGGCTGGACCCTGGCCAATGTGATTGCTGTGCTGCTGTTAATGCTGGTGGGAACTTCGTTGGCGATCAGCTTGGAACATGGCGGCCGGGAGCAGGTGCTCATAGACCTGCTGGGGGCCGGAGGTCTTTTGGCCCTGGGTTTGTATCAGCTGACTCCCCAGGCCAGTCTCGGTGAAGAGGGCATGGCGATGCGCTTGATGAATCGCCTTCCCGATGTCAATACCGCCTTGCTGGTTTTGATCGGCGCTGGAGCCGCCTTACTGACCCCTGAAAACCTGGTGTTCTATTTAAAAGAAGCCGGCTTGATGATGATCAATCATCCTGGCTTTAAGGCCGATC
>CAMDWF010000165.1 GCA_945878795.1 Synechococcus sp. UW140 | reverse complement strand
CTCCCCTGGCCCGGGCGGCGGTTGCCGTGGGGGTGGATGGCCTTTTCCTGGAGGTCCATCCCGATCCTGAAAATGCCCTCAGCGATGGACCCAACATGGTGCCGTTGCACCGGCTGGAGGCCCTCCTGACCCAGTTGATGGCGATTCGGGCGACGCTGCAGCCGGGTCTGGCCGTGTCCATTCTCTGAACCTTCACCCCCGGCGGCGCACCTCCATGATTCAGCAGTTGGGTCGGTTCGGGGGCCATGCCATTGGCTACCACCGCTGCCGCGGCCGCCTCGGGGCGCTGCGCTTGCTGGTGCTCGATGTCGACGGTGTGCTCACCGATGGCGGGCTCTGGACCACCGAGGCCGGTGAGGTGATCAAGCGCTTTGACGTCCGCGATGGCCTGGGCATCCGGCTGCTGCAACAGGCCGGTGTCGAGGTGGCCTGGCTGAGCGGCGGCAAGGGCGGGGCGACGGAACAGCGGGCCCGCTATCTCGGCATTCGCCATGTGCTCACGGGTGTCAAGGACAAGCCCGCAGCGCTGCGGGAGTTGCTGCAGACCCTGGACCTCCCAAAGGAGAGCATGGCCTTTGTCGGCGACGATCTCAACGATCTGGCGGTGCGCCCCGCCGTCGGGCTGCTGATTGCCACCGCCGATGCCGTGCGGCCCTTGCGACGGCGTGCCGACTGGGTGCTGGATCGCAACGGCGGCGATGGGGCCGTGCGTCGCCTCTGTGAGGCCATCCTGCGGGCCCGGGGGGAATGGCGCGAGCTGGCCGATCGGGGCTGGCGGGACCGCAACGACTGACCGCCATGCCCGCATCAGCTGCGCCTGCCGCCCCTCTGCGTCCTAGCCGACGGGACCGCCGCCAGGCGCTGCGTCTCTGGTTGCGGGGCCTGCTGCTGGCCAAGCACCTGGAGCGACTGCGGCGTCCCCTCCTGCCCGATCTTGAGCAATGGCAGGCCCTGGCCGCTTACCGGGGCCTGGTGCGGCAGGCCTTCAGCCAGCGCCCCTTTGCCCCCCAGGTGAGCGCAGACGTTTGGTATCAAGGCCGCTTTCAGGGTTCGGCCGGCCGCCCGGCCTTCTTCAACCCGGCCCAGCGGGAGTTGGAACCCTCTTCCCATCACTACGGCCACGACGTGCAGCTCAAGCGCCATGCCGGTTTGCCCCTGCTGGGTCGGCCCCTGCCGCTGCTGCTGGAGCATGGCCTCAAGGTGTCCCGCGGCGCCACCTTCGAGGCGCCCCGGCCCTGGAGCCGGGGCTATCTCTGCATGGGACCCCTGAGGGCCCAATGGCTCCAGGAGCGTTTTGGGCTACCGGCACTGGCCATAGGCCCCTGGATCCAGTACGCAAGGCCCGTGCTGGCGGAGGGGGAACTCCAGGAGCTGCGCCAGAGCCTCGGTCCGACGCTGCTGGTGCTGCTGGCCCACAGCTGGGATCGGGTCGAGCGCCGCATGGACCTGGACGACTGCGTGGCGGCGGTGCGGGAGATTGGGGCGGCTGGGGGCTACCGCAGCGTGATCTGGCTGCGCCACTGGCAGGATCCACCCCTGCCGCCCCTGCCCGAGGGGTGGATCGTGGCCTGCAACGGCCATCGCTCCAATCCTTGGTTCCTTGATGCCCTGCGAACATTATTAGAGCTCAGTGAAGGCCTGGCGACCAATGCCTTCGGCACCCACTTGGGCTATGCCGTGGCCCTGGAGCGGCGCTTGCATTGGGTCGCTGTGGAGGCGGAGCAGGACCTGGGCGGGTTGGCGGCGGTTCAGGCCGCCCAGGAGGCGGACGAGTGGCGGGAGCGCCAGCGCCTCCGTGATCGGCTCCGCTCCGCCCTGGCGGAGCTGCCGGTCGGGGCTTCGGCCGCCCTGCAGGCCGCCAGCCTGAGGCCGCTGCTCGATCCTTACTGGGGTTTCGGCCAGTTGCGATCGGCGGCGGAGCTGGCCCGCCTGCTGGCCGATCCTCGACCCGGCGCGACCCCCTCGCCGTGATGCCATTCCCCCAGAGAGCCCCCTTTCGGGTGGATCAGGTGATGGCCGCCCCTGGCCTGATGACCGGCCTGTGGTTGGTACTGGTGCTGCTGGCCCTGGTGCTCAGTTGGGCTGGCCATACCGGCCGCCGGCGCTGCTGGTGGGCCGCGGCCGGCCTGTTTCTGGGGGTGGTGGCTCTTTTCTTCACCCTGGCTTCCTGGGGCACAAGCGATATCACCAAGCTGAGCCATTTCTATGCTTTCGATCGTGGGCGGTTGCCGCTGGCCGAACCCCTCTGGCCCCTGCTCACGCCCCTGGTGCTGGCCTTGCCCTACCGCATGGCAGCCATGCAGGGGCTGGTGGCGGCGGCCTATGCCGCCGTGCCGCTGCTGCTCTCCCGCCTGGGTGCCTGGGGCGGCTGGTGGGCCCTGCTGATCGTCTGCAGTCCGCTGCAGCGGAGTTTCCTGCAGAACGGCATCACCCGCCAGGCCCTGGCCGTGTTGCTGCTGGTGCCCCTGATGCTCTGGTGCTCCGGGCAGCTGGCCCGGCGCCGGCTGTTGGTCCTCAGCTGCACGGTTCTTGCCGCCCTGAGCCACACCACGTTTCCGATCAACCTGCTGGCGGCCCTGGTGCCAGCCTTGGTACGGTTCCGACCTGCTGCTGGCTGGTCACGACTCTCCGCCTGGTGGAACCGGGCGCTGGCGGCGGCGGGCCATCGGAGCTGGAAGGCCGCCGGCCTGGGCCTTGGGGCTCTGCTGTTCGCACTGCTGCTGGCTCTGCCGCTGGCGATGGTGCTCCCCGTGGCTCTGCAGAAGTTCCAGCTCTACAGCCAACGGGAAACCTTCTTCAGCAGCTATCCGATCTTGAAGGATGTGCTGCGGCTTGAGCTCGCCCTGCTTGTGGCGGTGGCCCTGGTGCTGGCGAAGCGGGGCCTGAATCCCATCCGAGTGCTGCGGCACGAGGGCCTGGCCCGACAGATGCTGCTCTACGGCGTACTGCTGGCGCTGATCCAGGTGTCGGTGTTCAGCGGCTGGCTGGCGCCGATCACCTTCCGGCTGGCCGACATGGTGGGCCTGTTTCTGCTCCTCTCCTTCCTGGTCTGGATCCGTGAGCACCGAACCGACTGGGCCGTGCTGCCACCCCTGGCGGTGACGCTGGTGGGCTGGCTGCAGCACCGGCTGCTGGACGTGGCGATGCTGCGCTGTGGTCTGGATGACAACTTTCTCTGCATTCCCGATCGCTGGCCCTGGCTGATCCAGTACTGAGCCCTGACACCAGAAGCTTCGGCGCAGGATTGGGTGCCGTTAGCTCGCCCCCCAACTCGGCCTAGGTGCGCCCTCAATCCACCGGCTGATCGCTGAGTAGGCGCATGCGACGGACCCGCAGCCAGCGGTGCAGAAACTCCAGGGGGCGGCGACGGTAGGCGGGGTTGTGCCGCCAAAGGGGCAGCACCGGCAGCCAGACCACCGTCGCCCCGGTGAGGTGGCGCACGCCGTAGAGGGCGGAGGTTAGACCGGCCACCCGGATGGGACGTCCGGGCTGCTCCCTCTCCAGCAGCCGCACCAGCACCTCCAGGGGGATGGAACTGCGCAGGGGATCCGCCAGCCAGGCCGGCCGATCCTGGCCCACACTGCCGCCTGGTGGGGCCTTGGGGTGGTCGATCGGCACCAGGCGCTGGCTGGCCGGATCGAAGCCCGCCAGGTGCCGTACCCACTGCTCCAGCAGGGCCCTGGGCAGGTGCTGGCCGGGGAACTGGTGGGCCAGGTTCGGCACCGAGCACAGCCAGATCGGTCCCCGGGGACCGACAGCCGCCCGCCAGGCCGCCACCAGGGGGGCGGCTTCGCTTTCCAGGCTGGCCACCAGGGTTTCGAACAGGGCTCGCCGCGCCGCCAGCGGCGGGGTTGCCGGGGTTTGGGGGGGGCGGTGCCAGACGGGTTGGCGACCACTCACCACCACCTGCATGCGGCGTCCATCTGCGGGGATGGGCAGCTTCAGCAAGCTGGGCACGATGGCCCGCAGCTCCCTGGCGCAGCGGTAGTAGAGGCCGAGGCCGTCGCCGCAAACAATGATGGCCGGAATGGCCAGCCGCTCGACCAAGGACCGCTGACTCACCACCCAGGGGTTGTTGAGGTAGCAGAGGTCCCAGTCTCCACTCCGCAGGCCGCAGTCGTCCTTGAGCAACAGCAGTTTGCCGAAGCGGGCGGGATCCTGGCGACGCAGGTGGCTGAACCACTTTTCCATGGTGGTTTGCATCGCCTCCAGGCTCGCCGGGTCGCGGGTCAGCACCCCGGTGATCAGCACCGCCAGCCGCTGGGCGGGCTGGTCCTGCAGCACCGCCAGCTGATGCACCAGATGGATCAGTCCCCCTGTGAGCACCAGCACCGCCGGCGCCCTGGGATTGGCCCCGCTGCTCCGTTGCGGCAACGCCAGGGTCAAAGCGGCTGAATTGGTGCCAGCCTTGGATCGAGGATCTTCGGCCCCATCCCTTCGAACTTCACCGCAATCGAGATCCGCTCGCCACTGCCGAACAGGTGGGTCACCCAGCCCTCGCCGAAGCTGCTGTGCAGCAGCCGGTCTCCCACCGCCCAACTGTGGGAGGTGGCGCGGCGGCGCACTGCATTGGTGGGGGCGCCGGCCTCGCCGCCGCTGGCCACCCGCCGGCTGTCGTCCCGATCGACCCGGGTGAGCCGCTCCAGCCGCTGCTCGCGGCGGATCGCCGCGCCGCCGCTCTGGGGCAGATCCCCCTGGAGAAGCTCGGCGGGCAGCTCGGAGAGAAACACTGAAGGCACGGCCGGTTCGCGCATGCCGCCCCACAGCCGCCGTTCGCTGGCATGGCTGAGGAACAGGCGCTCCTTGGCCCGGGTGAGGCCCACATAACAGAGGCGGCGTTCCTCTTCCAGGGCGGCGGGATCCTCAAGGGAGCGGTAGCTGGGGAACAATCCCTGCTCCAGTCCCACCAGGAATACCACCGGAAACTCCAGTCCCTTGCTGGCATGGAGGGTCATCAGGGTGACCCGGTCGGCGGCGGTGTCCTTGCTGTCGGCGTCGCTGGCCAGGGCGGCGCTGGCCAGGAAGCCCTCCAGGGAGCCCTCCTCGTTTTCCTCCTGGTATTGCAGGGCGGCATTGACCAGCTCCTGGAGGTTGCGGCGGCGTTCCTCGGCTTCGTCAGTGGCCTCGGCGATCAGTTCGGCCACGTAACCGCTCTGCTCCATCACCCGCTGCACCAGCTCGGAGGGGGGAGATTCTTGGGCGCGGCGGGCCAGATCATTGATCAATTCAGCGAACTGCAGCAGGCCCTTGGCCGAGCGCCCGCCCAGGGAGCGCACCGCCTCGGCGTCGCTGATCACCTCCCAGAGGGGCAGGCCCAGCTGGGCCGCAGCATCGCTGAGGCGCTCGACGGTGGTCTTGCCGATGCCGCGGCGGGGCACATTCAGCACCCGCAACAGGCTGACGCTGTCGGCGGGATTGACCAGCAGGCGCAGGTAGGCCAGCACATCTTTGATTTCACGGCGGTCGTAGAAGCGCAGGCCGCCCACCACCAGGTAGGGGATACCCCAACGCACCAGGGATTCCTCCAGGGCCCGGCTCTGGGCATTGGTGCGATAAAGCACCGCCATGTCGCCCCAGCGCAGATCCGGGTGGGCGGCGTCCAACATCCGCATGCGGTGCACCACCGCTTCGGCTTCGGCGATTTCGTCATCGCAACGGATCAGGTGGATCGGTTCGCCCTCGCCGCGGGTGGGCCGCAGCACCTTGTCGATGCGCTCGCTGTTGTGGGCGATCAAGGCGTTGGCCGCCTCCAGGATCGTGGCGGTGGAGCGGTAGTT
>CAMDWF010000164.1 GCA_945878795.1 Synechococcus sp. UW140 | reverse complement strand
GGCCCGCTGTAAACCCCGGGGGCTATTGAAAACGAAAACGACCCAATCAAAGCCATTCAACCATGATTTCAAGGCTAAATTTTCTGGCGCCATGGCCGATTCGGGCTCTGTTTCAACGCAGGTCGTAGCGAAGCCAGCGGCAGTCCAGGCCCCCGTTGCTGACGGCTACGCGGCGACTGGCCTTGAGGCGCAGGGCGCCGCTTAGGGCGGGGTTGCCGCTCAAAAGCCAGAGGGTCCAGCCACTACAGCGTTCCTTCAGGAGCCGGCCCAGGTCTGCGTAGAGGGCTTCCAGGTCCATGTCGGCCCCGAGCCGGGCGCCGTAGGGCGGGTTGCAGACCACCAGCCCCTGGCCCGGCGGCGGCACGAAATCCCGAAAATCCCCCTGCTGAAACTGAACACGATCGGCCAGGCCAGCGGCCGTGGCGTTGGCGCGGGCCTGTTCCAGGACGGCGGGATCCCGCTCCCTGCCCACCACGGCGGCCAGGGGGCGGCCAGCGGCCGAGTCCGGCTTGACCGTGGCCAGGGCGGCCTCCGCTTCTTGGCGCCAGAGGCCGGCCTCGAAATCAGGCCAGCGTTCGAAACCGAACCGCTGGGGCCGGGGCTCTCCACCGCGGCCGAACAACACTCCCGGGGCGCGATCAAGGGCGGCGGCGGCGGCCTCCAGGAGCAGGGTGCCGGAGCCGCACAGGGGGTCGACCAGGGGCACCGAGCCATCCCAGCCCGTGAGGGCGATCAGGCCCGCCGCCAGGTTTTCCTTCAGCGGTGCCAAGCCCATGGCGGCCCGGTAGCCGCGGCGGTGCAGGCTGCCGCCGTCGCCCTCCAGGCTGAGGATCGCGGTGCCGCCCTCTCCGCCGCCCCGGCCGGCGCCCCAGGGGCCAGGGCTGAGGTGCAGATGCAGGCTGAGGTCGGGATCCTCCAGATTCACCATCGAGCGGCCCCCCCAGCGCTGCCGCTGCAGGTCAACCAGGGCGTTTTTCACCTGCAGGGCCGTGTAATGGCTGTGGTTGAGTTCTGGCAGGCTGCCGCTGGCCTCCACCTTGAAGCTGGCCTCGGGGGGCAGCCAGTGGTCCCAGTCGGCGGCGTTCTGGACGCCCTGGTATAGATCGCGCCGGCCGCGGCAGGGGAAGCGGGCCAGCTCCCGCAGGAAGCGAAAAGGGATGCGGCAGCGCAGGTGCAGGCGGTAAAAGCCGGCCAGGTCGGTGCGGCAGGCCACGGCGCGGCGCAGGGGGCGCACTTCGCTGGCCCCGAGCGCCGCCAGTTCGGCGGCGGCCACCTCTTCGAGGCCGGGGGGCACCACGGCGGTGATGGCGAAATCCTCCGGGGACGTTGCGAGCTGCTGCATCACTCCACTGTGCCCGCGGGGGCGCCTCGGGCCGTGGGAGGGTTGATAGCGCCTCCGTAGAGGGCCGGAACTGGGCTGACACCTTCAGCACCCGTCCCCCGCGGCCCAGCCGCTTCCATCAGTTCCGCATCACCGCGCCTGGCGATGCGCCGGGGCCTGCCCCTGGCCATTCGTCGAGCAGGAAAGATAGCGGAAGGTGCGCACGAACACGGCACCGTGATCGCCACGACGGAGTTGCAAGCGCTTCAGTCCACGGCGGAGAGGAGGTCAGTGTGCACGAAATCATCGCCCTTGAACAGCAGGGGTTCGTCAAGAAAGCGGGCCAGGGCGTAAGAGAAGCAATCGCCTAGATTGAGACCAGCGCGATGACGCCCCTTGCCGTAGCGTGCAAAGGCTATGCAGGCGAGTTCCGCCTGCTCTCTAGTGAAGCTCACGATCTCCACCTGGGCTGTGCGGAGAAAGAGCGCAAGATCAGCATGACTCTCGGTACCGAAACGTGCCTGAAACACGATCGAGAGTTCCACAAGCGTGGCAGCAGAGAGCGAGCAACTCTTGGCGGCCACGATCAAGGCATTAAACGTTATGCGCTCAGGCTCATCCTGGAGAATGGCGAGAACAGCCGAGGAATCGATCACCATCAGCAGGGCAACCCATTGGCGTCGTATCCGCAAATCTCGTCTGCGCGTCGCTGATCGAGAATCGGCCGTGCCGCACAGCGCAAGGCAATCCGATCGAGTTGATCGCGCCGGCTCTCCTGCTTCACTGCCCGCGCCTCTTGCTGGAGCCGAAGGCGATCGAGGCGCTCCTTCAGGGACTGAATCACTGCATCAGTCTTGGTCTCACCCGTGATGATCGCCACCTCTGCAGCCAGCTGATTGGCCTCTTCGCTGCGGATGTTGAGCGGCAGGGCCCCAGCTGTGTAGACAATCTCTGACAAGTGTAGACGGCGAAATCTCCCATGGGTCACTGGGCCCTTGGTTTGAAGGTCGCCCAGGGCGCCAGCGGCGAAGACCACCAGCGCCTGGGGCGTTTTCCTCACCCGGAAGGCCGATCCGTGATCTCGCGGGCTGTGGCCAGCGGCAGTGGGCCGCGGCGGCAAGCCGTGCGCAGCACCTTGGTGAACTCCAGCTGCAGCAGCCACGGGGCGTGGGCATCGACGGCGGCCGTGCCCTGGCTACCGAGGCACCGCTTAGATCTGGCGCCTGAGCATGATCAGAAAGGCACTCACAATCGCCGCCCCGACCAACACGCGCAGGCTGCCGGGCAGGGAGTTGCGCAGCGTCTCGGCGCGTTGATCGCGGAGGCTGCTGCTGATGCGGGAGGTGTTGATCGCGATCGCCTCGCTGAGCTGCTGTTTCCGCTCGGCCAGGGAGCCGCCCTGCAGCGGTGGCAGGGGCCCCGGGTTGGCGGCGGCGAGCAGGCTGCCCAGCTCAGCTTCAGAGCGGCTGGCCTGGATGCGGCTGCGCAGGGCGGCGACGCCGCGTTCGCCCTGATTGATCTGGCGGTTGAGTTGGCTGTCGCTGTCGGCCCAGAGCCAGGCGTAGCCGATCAATTGCAGGGGAACGAGAAGGGCGAACACAAAAACCCAGCGGCTGGCCAGCTGCTGGCTGCGCCGGCCGCAGGTCCGGGCTTTGCTGTCGACCAGGACATCGCCCAGCCGCAGCAGGATCACCGCCAGCAGCAGCATCGGGGCGAGGTTGACGGCGGCATCTGAGATGCGCAGCCACCACACCGGTGATGCCGGGGCCAGGGGAACGGCGCTGGCGAGAAGCGAGATCAGCACCAGGGCCTCCAGGACCAGGGCCAGCCACTGGGTGTGGCGGGCGAAGGCGGTGCGGCGATCGAGAGGAAGCATCCAGGGGCGGCCCTGCCGCGGCAACAGAAGGGGGTAGCGAGGTGATCAGCCGGGATCCGGCCGCAGGGGATCAGCAGGAGGTGCCGGCCGCTGCCCGCAGCCGGCGGCGCAGTTTGCGGGAGAAGCCGAAGGCTGCTGCTGCACCCGCCACCGGCAGCGGGCCGGGCACGGGGGTGGGCTCGGAGGCGATGCCCAGGCCGCCGTTGGTGGCGGCGTAGATGTTGCTGCCGCTGGCGTAGACGCCAGGCACGATGTCGCCCCCCAGGCCGTTGGCTGTGGTGTAGTTGGTGAAGCTGCTGCCGCCGTTGGTGGAGATGCCCAGGCCGCCGGAGTAGGTGGCGGCGTAGATGTTGCTGCCGCTGGCGTAGACGCCAAACACGTTGTTGTTCCCCAGGCCGTTGGCTGTGGTGTAGTTGGTGAAGCTGCTGCCGCCGTTGGTGGAGATGCCCAGGCCGCCGTAGGTGGCGGCGTAGATGTTGCTGCCGCTGACGTAGACGCCACTCACGTAGTCGTCCCCCAGGCCGTTGGCTGTGGTGTAGTTGGTGAAGCTGATGCCGCCGTCGGTGGAGATGCCCAGGCCGCCGTAGGTGGCGGCGTAGATGTTGCTGCCGCTGGCGTAGACGCCATTCACGGAGTTGTCCCCCAGGCCGCTGGCTGTGGTGTAGTTGGTGAAGGTGAGCCCGTTGGCCAGGGCGGCCGGGGTGGCGGCGAGGCTTAGAGCGGTGGCAGCGGTGGCCAGCAGAGCGGTGCGATAGCTAGTCATGAATATAAAAAAATTCAATTTTATAAATCTTAACCCCCCCGCCTGGGTGTCAAGCCTCGGTGTGCGGCGGCCGACAGCGGCGATGCTGGGGATTGGCTGCTTCATGGGCTGAGGTCTGCTGCAGCCCGCAGCGGTCGGCTAGGCAGCAAACCCCCTCACGCCAGCCAGCAGCATTGGCCACCAGCTCAATGGTGGTGAGGAGCAGCTGCGCCGCCTGGAGCAAGCCAGTGCCCCACCCTGCCGGAACCGTTGGCGGGCATGGACCCAGGCAGTGGGATCCTGACCCATCTTCAGCCCCGCTGGCCCGCTGCCGTGACCCTCAGCGACAAGCTGTTCTACTGGGTGTTCCAGAACCACCCGGACCGGATCCTGGAGCTGCAGCCGGATCTGGCTCAGGCGCCCGGTGGCTACCGCTTCTCGGCCCCGGCCCTAAAAGAGCGTGAACGGCGTCTGGATGGCCTGTTCCGACCCGCACAGGAATCCGCGCAGCAGCCGGTGGTGATCCTGGAGGCGCAGATGGCGGCCGATACCGCCTTTCTGCGGCGCCTGTATTTGGAGAGCGCGATGCTGCTCGATCAGGAGCCGGGCGTCGACCACTGGCGGGTGGTGGTGATCTGCCCGCATCGGCGTCTGAACTTCGGCCGAGAGCTGGCGGTGGTGGAGTTTGTGCGCGAACGGGTGCACTGGATCGAGCTGGAGGCGGCGGCGGCCGATCCCGATGCCCCGCCGCTGCTGCGGGCCCTGGCGCTGTTGGTGGAGCCGGAGGAGCAAGTGCCGAAACGCAGTGCCGCCATCCGCCGGCAGTCAGCTGGCACCCCTGAGGCCGCAGGGTTGGCGGATGTGATCGCCGCTATCGTGATCACACGGTTCAACGGCCGATCGCTGGAGGAGCTCTGCACCATGGGCGGCATCACCCTTGTGGATCTGAGCCAGAGCATGGCGTATCGGGAGATCTTCGGGCAGGGCCGCCAGGAAGGCCGCCAGGAAGGACGCCAGGAAGGCCGGCAGGAAGGACAGCTGGAGATCGCTCTGCTCCTGCTGCGACGTCGCTGCGGCAACATCAGCTCCGATCAGGAGAGTCGTATCCGCTCTCTGCCCCTGGTGCAACTCGAGGCGCTGGCGGAAGCACTGCTCGATTTTCACGGCGCAGCGGATCTGGAGCGTTGGCTGGCAGCTGGTGGCTGAACCACGCTGGCTGCGGCCCCCTCTCTAGGGCTGCGGTGGGATCCTGGCCCATCTCACCCTCCGTCTGGCCCGCTCAGCTCAGCTCCTGGCTGATACGCCTGAGGGGCGGTTCCGCCTTGCGACGGACCTCCGATCTGGCTGCTGAGCGTGAAGCGGGCAGGCTGGCGGGGCTGGGGGTGGGCGAAGGCGGTGCGGCGATCTTCCGCTCGATCGCCGGGAGATCGAGCCGAGCAGCGGCGACTCCATTTTACTAAGCTAGCCAGATCAGCTAGCCGGTTCCCCATGATCGCCCAGTGGACGTTGCAGGACGCCAAGAACCGCTTCAGCGCTGTGGTGGAGGCAGCCCTGGCCGGTGAGCCCCAGAGGGTGACCCGCCGTGGGCGCTGGGTGGGTGTGGTGATCTCGGCCGCTGAATACGAGCGGCTGTGCCGCCTGGATCAGGCGAGCGCGCCCTCGCTGCCGGAGCTGCTGCTGGCGCTGCCGCAGGACGATGAACCCTTCGAGCGGATCGGGCTGACGCCGCGGGAGTTTCCGTGTACCTGATCGACACGATGGTGCTCTCGGAGCTGCGCCGCCGCCAGCGCGATCCAGGGGTGGTGGCCTGGATCGCCCGGCAGCAGCACGACGACCTGTTTCTCAG
>CAMDWF010000163.1 GCA_945878795.1 Synechococcus sp. UW140 | reverse complement strand
GGGGCGGCTGTGGTTTTACTAGATAACCCGTTGCTCCAGGCCACGGCCGCACCGCTGCTGGGTTAGGGACGCCAGGATCGCGTTGGGGCTGGTGGTTGCCTCAGGCTCTCGGGTCCCGACGCTGCCGGCAGCGGGGGTGCCATGGATTCGCCACCAGCAATCTGGGCGCTCCATGGGCCCACCACAAGCGGACGTCGCTGGGGAAGGTTGCGGGGAACCGTGTCAGCTACCGTGCGCAGCGCCGTTGTCGGGGCAACATCAGGGCGGCTGGCGGGGGTGAGATCAACAAATTTGGACGGGTCAAAGGCACGGCGCAGGGCCGGGACCTTGCGAGCATTGCGGTCGGCTGCGGTGAGGAAGCGTTCGTAGGGAACGGTGTCTTCACCGAAGCATTCGTTGTATTCACGGCTATTGATCATGGCGTCAACGACGCCGTAGAAGCCTTGGCGAGCGGCGGTGTCGAAATAGGCGTTGATCTCCCAGCGCCCAAATGTGGGCCGCCCTAGCAGGCGTCTGTGCATGACCTCAATCGCTTTACATATGTAGAGGCCGCTCCAGTAACGGCGTCGGAAGGCGTTGGAACGGGCTACCTGGCGAATGAATTCACGCAGGTTAATATCGCCATTTTCGAGCTTGATTTCCTCAACTGTATTGCGCTCACCTGCATAGCCAGCATTGCCGAGAACTTGGGCATAAACCGCCCGGATCACGGCCTGCGTGGAAGCTTCTGTTCTACGAATGCTGGGTTGGCCACCGCGGCGGGGTACCGAGTTGCCGCCGGTGGAAATCTGCTGCAGCCTCACCACCTTGGGGCCCACCCGGCGGGGGGTGGCCTTGCGGAACTGAACACTGTTCATCTGGCCGGGCTGGCTTAGACCGTTACCGATCAGGAGCCGTCGCGTGTCATAGCCGAACGAGGCCGGTCGGGTGGCCACGGAGGCCGTGCCAGAGGGGAAGATGGCGCCGTAATTCAGGGCCAATGGATCATTCCCGCCGCCATAGGGATGTTGATCGGGGTAGGGCTGCCGGTAGGAGGCGTAAAGGGTGATGTATTGGGGTGCTCCTTCAAAGGGGGCACTAAAACGGAATAACTTGCGGTTGGAACCCCAACCGGCACTTTCCTGGGCGTCTTCTCCTAAATCCCGCAGGAAAGGAACCGTTTCTTCTCCAAAAGTACGGGCATATTCCATGCTGTTCACCAGGGCATCCACCAAGCCAGCAAGGCCTTTGGCGCTGACGATTGCGAAATACTTGCGGAATTCTTCGATGGAACTCACACCGCGCCCAAGGAAATGGCGGAAAGCCAGTTCCACGACTCGACTGTTGGAAAAACGACCGTAGAATTGTTGTCGATATTCCTTGCTACGACCTAAGGCACGCACAAATTCCCGCATGGAGATTTGGCCTTGGCGGAGCTGGGTGGCTTCGACAGGGCAGACCACCTGGGAATAACCCTTGACCAGGTCTCTTTCAAAGACTTGCCGATAGGCCGCTCGAACGACTTCGGCTTTCTGGCCCCCCGTTAGGCCAGGCTTCATCAAAAAGCGCTGGGCCCCTTGGGCGGAGAGGGCATAGATCGCCGGCAGCTGCAAGCCTTGATTGACGGGGCTGCCGAGCCTTTGCCGGGCCGAGGGGGTGGGAACTTCAAGCTCCTTGAGCAGAACGTTGAAGCAATCGATCACCAACTGGCGGGCGACCGGCTCTGCTTGGAACAGGGAGGCGGCAGCGGCGCGCATCTCCTGCAGGGCCACGTTGGTGGCGCTTAAGGAGCAGGCTTTTTCAAGCACATCCTTGAGCCCGCGCGTATTGACCGCCAGGATGCTCGGATCGCCAGCAACGACTGCGTAACCGACGTAGCGCAGGAACCAGGCCAGGTCGCGGATCGATTTTTTCATCCGTTCGGTGCCGTAGCGAGCCACCGAAATCGGACTGAAGCCCGGGGGCAGCACAACCCGCACGTCCGCGTCTCCCGAGGCGCCTTCGAGGAGCCGTCCGAACAGGTTGCCCCCCCGTCCGGCCGTGGCACCGACAAAAGTACGCACCGATTGCTGGAAGGCCGATTGGTCGGCGGCCAGGGGTTCGTTGCTTGCCGGGGAGACCCCAGCAGAGGGCAGCGGTGACTCCAGATAGGAGAGGGGGGTGCCTCCGGCAAAGATGCGGTTCGCCGCCTTGGCGACGATCTCGGCTGCATTTTGGGAGAGCCTCTGGGCGGCGGCCACCCGGGTCTGGCCGCTCTGGAAGAAGGTGATCAGGGTCTGCAGCTCGCTGCCATCGGGGAAGCGATCCTGCTGCTCGGCTTTCCGGACACTGGAGAGCGGCAGAGTGTCGTAGAGCTGAGGGGTGACCCTGGTGCTGCCGCTGCTGGCGGTCACTGTCATGTCACGGGAGTGAGCCGGGCTTTGGAAGGTTACGGCTCGCCCTGAGGGCCACCGGCCAGCCATGAACAAATGTTTGCAGCTTCGTTCCGATTGCTGCCGTTGGCCCCCCGTGGCCCCAGCGTTCGGGCCACCCCCCAGCACCGATCCCCTGTCTAGAAACACAAAGCCCATGGACCAGGACCAGGCCCCTCCAGAGCTGGGGCATGCCGCCCGAGATGCCGCCACGCCGGCCGTTAGCGCCTTCTATGACCGTTTCCCCTATCCCGGAGATCCCCTTCAGGACGGACCGCCACCGGGATACAACTGGCGTTGGTGTGTCGACAGTGTCGTGGCAGTAGTCAGGGGGGGCTTGCCACCTCGCCTTGGGGGCCGTCCCAGGCCTTGGCGCATCTTGGATGCCGGCTGCGGCACCGGGGTCAGCACGGATTACCTATGCCACCTGAACCCAGGCGCCGATGTGGTTGCTGTGGATATCAGTTCCGGGGCCCTTGATGTGGCCAGCGAACGGCTCAGGCGTTCTGGGGCGGCAGGCAAAGTGCGATCCCTGGAGGTGAAGCAATGCAGCCTTTTGAACCTTGAGGAAACAGGAAATTTTGACTACATTAATTCCGTGGGTGTTCTGCATCACCTTGATCGTCCTGAGCAGGGATTGAAGGCACTGGCTGAGCGGCTTGCACCCCATGGGCTCTTGCATCTTTTTCTTTATGCCATCGGAGGTCGCTGGGAGATTCATAGGGTGCAGAAGGCCTTGGCTCTTTTGCAGGCCGGACCCTGTGGGGAGGGCTTGAGGCTGGGACGGGCTTTGTTCCATGATCTGCCGGCCCATAATCGTCTTCGCCTTCACCATGAGAACCGTTGGGCCCTTGACACTGCGGCGGATTCAAATTTTGCAGATATGTATTTGCATCCCCAGGAAACCAGCTACAATTTAACTAGTCTTTTTGCCTTTGTGCAGCAATGTGGACTGCATTTCTGTGGTTTCTCCAATCCTGCCCAGTGGGATCCGGCTCGCTTGCTGCAGGGGGAGCTGCTTGAAAGGGCCCAGGCCCTTTCCAAGCCTCAGCAATGGGAACTGGTGGAGTCCCTGGATCCCGATATCAGCCATTTTGAGTTTTTCCTGGGTATGGAGCCCACCAGAGCCCATACCTGGGGCAATGACAATGAGTTGTTGGCCGCTGCTGGCGAACGCAACCGTTGCCTCTGGGGTTGGCCAGGGACGGCGCTGCTGGGCCCGGATCTGGAGCCTTTGGACATCGAACCCGGAGACCTGGCTTTGCTCCAATCCCTGGAGGCGGCTCCAGAGGGAATGGCACTGGCCGCCTTGCCTTTGGCCATGGATCAGCAGGAACGGTTGCTGCGGGCACGACGCCTGATCGACCTGCGGCTGCTTCAACCACTGCTCCCATGAAGGGGGAGACTCCGCTGCCGCAAGCCTGCGTGATAAGTTCTGCTCGCCTATTCGCTTGATACGGTTGCCGGTCGCGATTGCCCCGTCTCCGAATCCAGAGGTGCCTTTACCTCTTGCCACGGAGCCCTCAGGGGACAGTCATGTCAATGGCATGGGGGATTTTGATCGGCTTCAGCAGCGCCTGTTGCTGGCCACCACCATCGCTGCAGCTGTTGCAGTCCCGATCGCCTGCTTCGCTTGCGGATGGACTGTGGGCATGAGCCTCCTGATCGGTGCCTTTGCCGGTCTTCTCTATCTTTGGCTCCTGTCTCGAAGTGTGGCTCGACTGGGCGATGCCAGCCGCTCCCTGAGCAAGGTGCAGTTGCTGGTTCCGGTCGTTCTTGTACTTGCCAGCGCCCGCATCCCCCAAATCCAGCTGGTTCCTGCCCTGGTGGGTTTTCTTCTTTATAAACCTGCCTTGCTCATCCAGTTTGCCTTGGACCGTTAATTCCGGCCCAACCCTGACCAAGCCCTTCCTTGCGGCCCCTATCTTCAGGACACCGACCCCGATGGTTCCGATGACTTTCAGTCTTCCCTTCGCTGCACTCGAGGTGGGTCAGCACCTGTACTGGAAACTTGGCAATCTCAAGATCCACGGCCAGGTTTTTCTTAGCTCATGGGTCGTGATCGGTGCCTTGCTGGCCCTGGTCGTCTACGGCACTCGACGGATGCAGCGAGATCCCACCGGGGTCCAGAATTTACTTGAATTTCTTTGGACGTATATCCGCGATCTTGCCCGTGAGCAGATTGGCGAGAAGGCTTACCGAGACTGGCTTCCTTTCATTGGCACCCTGTTCTTGTTCATTTTTGTGAGCAATTGGGGCGGTGCCTTGATTCCCTGGAAGTTGATCCATCTTCCAAGTGGTGAGTTGGGAGCGCCAACCGCTGATATCAATACCACGATTGCCTTGGCATTGCTAGTATCGTTAGCCTATTTTTACGCCGGTTTAAGTCGTAAAGGACTGCGTTATTTTGAATATTATGTAGAGCCAACGCCTATCATGTTGCCCTTTAAAATCATTGAAGACTTCACCAAGCCCCTGTCGCTGTCGTTTCGTCTCTTCGGAAACATTCTCGCCGACGAATTAGTGGTTGCGGTGTTGGCATTCCTGGTGCCTTTGGTCGTACCCCTGCCGGCCATGTTCCTAGGCCTGTTCACCAGCGCCATTCAGGCTTTGATCTTCGCCACTCTGGCTTCTTACTACATCGGAGAGGCGGTGCACGAAGAGCACCATTGATCCCGTGCCCCAACTGCGTCGCCCAGGGACGCCGTTCTGCCAAACTCTCTGCGCGCAGGTCCGATTTTTCGGGCCCATTTCTCCCGAGATGTCCCAGGCGCAGGCTCTCCAGCGATCTCCCATTCCCCGTTCCCCCATGGATTCCCTGACTTCCGCCGCTTCTGTTTTGGCCGCCGGTCTTGCTGTTGGTATCGGCGCCATCGGTCCTGGCATCGGCCAGGGCAACGCTGCTGGCAGCGCCGTGGAAGGTATTGCCCGTCAACCCGAGGCTGAAGGCAAGATTCGCGGCACCCTGCTGCTCTCCCTCGCCTTCATGGAAGCCCTCACCATCTACGGCTTGGTGGTGGCCCTGGTGCTGCTGTTTGCCAATCCGTTCGCAGGCTGAGCTTGAGGGGGGCCTATTTTGCTGATTTACATCTGCCCGATAGGCCCGCTTAACACTGGCTTTCCAGCCTGCGCAGGCCCAGCCACCACCCCGTCCGCCCGCTTCCCCGCTCCATGACCAGTTGGCTACTGTTCGCCGCCGAGGCCGGTGCCCAGGAAGGAGGTCTTTTTGACCTGGACGCCACCCTGCCGCTGATGGCGTTGCAGGTGGTGCTTCTCACCTTCATTCTCAATGCCCTGTTTTTCCGTCCCGTCGGCAAAGCCGTCGAGGAGCGGGAGGGATACGTCAACACCAGCCGTGTCGCCGCCAAGGAGAAGCTGGCCCAAGTGGAACGATTGGAATCA
>CAMDWF010000162.1 GCA_945878795.1 Synechococcus sp. UW140 | reverse complement strand
GCCTGCAGGGACGAAACCGGGTGGAGGGCCTGGGGTCCCGCCTGCCAGCAGGCCACGGCTTCGGCGGCGCAGGGCAGCTGCAATTCCACGCCCCCGGCGGCGTTAACCACAAAGCTGGCGCCATCAAAGACGAGTTCGTCGTTGCCACCGATCTGGTTGACGTAGACCACCGGCACCGCCAGGCGGGCGGCAGCCCGGGCCGCCAGCCGGCGCCGCACGGCCCCTTTGCCCTGGCCAAAGGGCGAGGCGGAGAGATTGAGCAGCAGGTCGATTGCCGCCGCCCCCAGGTCGGCCACCGGATCGGCACCGGCCAGGCGCTGACCATGGAGATCGTCCTCCACCCAGAGGTCTTCGCAGATAGTCAGCCCCAGGCGCCAAAGTCGGCCGCCCCGCTCAAGCTGGAGCACCGCCGCTTCCTGGCCGGGCCGGAAATAGCGGCGCTCATCAAAGACGTCGTAACTGGGCAACAAGCGTTTGCGGCCCACCACCCGCCAGCCGGCTGGTTCGACCAGGGCGACGGCGTTGTAGAGGCTGGGCCAACCCGGCTCCAGGGTGGCTTCGGCGATCCCCAGCAAAAGCCCCACTCCGGCGGGCATCGCCGCCGCCAGCCGCTCCAACACCACAGATTGCTTTTCGACCAGGGCCGTTTGCAGCAGCAGGTCCCGGGGCGGGTAGCCCCAGAGCGATAACTCGGAGCTGACCACCAGGTCGGCGCCAGCGGCGGCGGCTTGGTGGCAGGCGGCCAGCAGGCGATCGCCATTGCCCTCCAGGTCCCCCACCAGGGCATTGAGCTGGGCCAGGGCAAGGCGCATCAGGGGGAAGGGGGAGGCTGGGCCAGACCGTAGAGCCCGTGGCGACGGAGCAGGGGCCAGAGTTCGGCCGGAACCAGGGAGGGATCGGGATGCCCTCCTGGCGCCTGCCCCCCTGGGGCCTGCCCCATTGGGGCCTGCCGCACCAGCCGGCTGGCGCTGGCGGGAATTTGCAGGGGTAAGAGCTCGATTTTGGCGCCGGCCTGGCGCAGGCGCTCCAGGTCGGCTTGCTGCAGGGGCCAGCCCTGGCGGGGGGCGACCGCCAGGCGCACGTGGGCCAGCAGCTGATCGGCCAGGCGCCAATGGGGGATCTGGGGCAGGAGGTCACTGCCGACGACAAACACCCGCTCGTGGTCGGGCCAGCGCTGGGCCGCCCGCTCCAGGGTTTCGATGCTCCAGGGGCTGCTGAGTTGCTGCTCCAGGCTGAGGCGGGGGTTAGCGATGGCGGCCACCAGGGCCGCCAGCAGCTGCACCCGAATCTCCAACGGCGCTCCGTGCTGCTTGAGGGGGTTATCGCTGGCCCAGGTGGCAACCAGGGGAAACAGGGTGAGCAGGCCCTCCAGCAAGGCCCGATGGCCGCAGGTGGGCGGGTCGGCGCTGGTGCCGAACAGGGCAATGGCGGCCATGGGCTAGGGGGCGGGCCGGCGGCGCCGCGGCGTCCGTTGCTGGGCGGTGCGGGCAGGGGCCCATTCAGCCAACCATTGGCGGGTAGCAGGATCCTGGGCCGCCAGGCGGCGTAACAGGGCGCCGGGCCGGCCGGCGGCGGCGCTGCTGCTCAGCAGTTGCTCGGCGGCGAGGCGGCCGGTGCGGCGGGTGGAGTGGACCGCCAGGGCCGCCTGGGCCAGGGCCACCGGGGCGGCGGGGGCCAGGCTGAGGCCACCGGTGAAGGGAGCGCTGAGGGTAAGGACCTGGCGCACACCGCCCAATAGCACCTGCAATCCCACCTGCACACCCCCTAGCAGGGCATTTTGACCCGAGAGGCTGAGGGCCAGCTGGCGGGCGCCGCTGCGGGTCATCGGCAGGCCATAGAGATCGCAGAGCTGCAGCACCAGCAGACTGTCGCAGGCCAGACCACCGGCCAAATCGAGCAGCATCAAGGGATTGGCGACCACCCCGGTGGCCTTGAGGGCGGCGTAGCGACCAATCAGGGTCTGGGCCTGGCGGTGGCCCTGGCGCAGGCGGCAGCGATGCAGCGAACGGCCGAAGCGATCGGCCGCCAGCAGGGCATTGAGGGCGAGCAGCAGCTCGCCATGGCGCTCCAGCAAGGAGACCAGCGCCTGGCGCAGGGGTTCGATGCGGGGAGGTTGGGGGCTGGAGCGCACCCGACCATCGGCCAGCAGCTTTGCCTGGCGGGGGGCGGCGGCGACGGCGATGGGATCGAGGTGCTGGGCTGCGGGGGGCAGGCGGCTGCGGATGCTGGCCAGCAGGGCTGGCAGCTCGGCTGCGGGCCAGGCATCGCTGCGGTTCAACACCAACAGCAGCGGTTTGCCGGCCCGCAACAATGGATCAAGGGCGTCGAGCTCGACCCGGGTCAAGTCACTGTCGATGACGAGCAACACCAAATCGGCGCCGAGGGCCACCCGGGCCGCCAGCCGTTCGCGGGCGGCGGCGGCGATTTCATCAATGCCCGGGGTGTCGACCAGATCAATGCCATTGAGGCTGTCGATGGGCTGGGGCCAAGGGCGTATCTCCTGGCGGCGGGTGCAGCCGTGGGCCACATCGGTGGCGAATTGCTCGTCGCCGAGCAGGGCATTGAGCAGGCTGGATTTACCCACCCCCACGCGGCCAAATACGGCCACCCGGGGGGTGCGCTGCTGCAGGCGCTGCAGCTGGCGATCGAGGGCGGCGAGTTCCGGGCCCAGGGCGTCCTGTTCGCGGGAGGTGAGGGCGAGGTCGCGGCGCCACTGGCGCAGCAACAACCAGGCCCGCTCGGGCGGCGGCGGCGGCGGGCGATGGCGCGGGGGCGCTGAGGTCATCGCCAGGGGGGTGCCAACAGGGGGCCTGGCCCCATTAAATCCCGGCGGGCAAGTTTCGGGGCCTGCCGGGGTGGTGGGGAGAACCCCCAGGGGACCCGGCCTCCCTGGGCGAAAGGCAGGATGGATCGAATTCTGCTGCCGCAAAGCCCCGTGATCGACCAGGCCGTCTTGCGCGATCGCCGCGACCGCTTCATGCACCGCCTGGGGGGCGCGGCGGCGGTGATTCCCGCGGCGCCGCTAGTGACCCACCACGCCGATGTCGAACATGCCTTCCGCCAGAACAGTGATTTCTGGTATCTGACCGGCTTCGATGAACCGGGGGCGGTGGCGTTGTTTTTACCCCATAAAACCGAAAATCCCTTCGTGATGTTCGTGGCGCCGAAAGAGCCCAGCGCCGAGGTGTGGAATGGTTTCCGCTGGGGCTGCGAAGGGGCGGTCGAACAGTTCGGCGCCGATCTGGCCCATCCCATCGAGGAATTAGATCAAAAGCTGGCCGGCTACCTGGAAGGTGCCGAAGGCATTGCGTTTCGGGTGGGACGCCATCCCAAGGTGGAGCCCTTGGTGTTGGCGGCCTGGGCCCAGCAGCTGGATCGGGCGCCCCGCAGCGGCGGCGCGGCCCTGGGGTTGGTGGCCCCCTGCCCGCTGCTACACGAATTACGCCTGCGCAAGAGCCCCGAGGAGCTGGAGCAGATGCGATTGGCGGCACGCATTTCGGCCGAGGCCCACGAATTGGCCCGCCAGGTGGCCCGGCCCGGCCTCAATGAGCGCCAGGTGCAGGCGGTAATCGAACAGCATTTTCTAGAGCAGGGCGCCCGGGGCCCGGCCTACGGCTCAATCGTGGCCGGCGGCGATAACGCCTGCGTTTTGCACTACACGTCTAACAACAGCGAACTAAAAGATGGCGATCTGCTACTGATCGACGCCGGCTGTTCGGTTAACGACTACTACAACGGCGACATCACCCGCACCTTCCCGATCAATGGCCGCTTCAGCGGCGAACAACGGGCCCTCTACGAGCTGGTGCTCGCCGCCCAGGAGGCGGCGGTGGCGGCGGTAGGCCCGGGTGCCACCGCCGAAGGGGTGCATGGCACCGCCGTCGGTGTGCTGGTGGAGGGCCTGCTGGAGCTGGGGCTACTTAAGGGTGAGCGGGATGGCTTAATCGAGCAGGGTGCCTACCGCCACCTCTACATGCACCGCACCGGCCACTGGCTGGGGCTGGATGTACACGATGTGGGCGCCTACCGGCTGGGCGAACACCCCATGACCCTGGAGCCTGGCATGGTGCTGACCGTGGAGCCGGGGCTTTATGTGAGCGATCGGTTGCCGGTGCCTGAGGGCCAGCCGGCCATTGAGGAGCGTTGGAAGGGTATTGGGATTCGGATTGAGGATGATGTGGCTGTTACCGAGCGGGGGCATGAGAATCTGACGGCGGCGGCGTTGAAGGCGGCGGTGGCGATGGAGAGGTGAGGGGGGGACAAGGGTGTGAAGACCTCCATGATTGAGACGTACGTGCTCAACCCTGGGACTCTCGGGATGTGCAGCCCTGCAAATCTTGTGTAGCAGCACGAACATGTGGTTCGCGGACCCGCAAACCACATGTACTGTTAGGGATCAATTACTCCAAACCCTATGCTGACACTGGATTCAGTTGAAGGCCCCCCAAGCACTGCTGGGCGTGGTTTGTAGAAGGACCAGACGAAGGGGGCGTGGTTCTCGGAACCTCCCAATAAAGAGTTAGAAAGAACTAAAATCCGGAAATGGCCAAGGGACCCCAGTTCACTCGATTCATCCTTCCCATCCTGCATGCTCTGCGGGAGATGGGTGGATCGGCCACTGCAGCTGAGGTAACAGATGCAGTGATTGAGCGTGAAAACCTACCCGAAGAGGTTCTAGAACAGACCAATAAGAACGGCCAGTCAAAAGTACGCAATCAAATTGCGTGGGCTCGTATGTACCTCGTTCATTCAGGCCACATTGACTCGTCTCTTCGCGGAGTGTGGAGGCTGACTGACAAAGGTCAACATGAAGACCTCAAAGCCCTGGATGTAGCATCATTATTCAAGGGCGTTCAGAGCACCTTCAAAGGTTCTCAAGATGATGGCTCCTCACCGAAAAGTGCGGCATCAGTAGAGGCTACGGAGATTCGATTGGAGGCAGAGGAGACTGCCCTTCTGCCAGTAATCAAAGCACTTAGCGCCGAGGGATTCGAGCGTTTATGTCAGCGCCTCTTAAGGGAACACGGTTTTCAGAATGTGAAGGTAACTGGCCGTTCAGGGGATGGTGGCATTGATGGAGAAGGAATCTTAGAGATCAATCCACTTTTGAGTTTCAAGGTGTTATTTCAATGCAAGCGTTATCAAGGCTCGGTTGGCGCAAGCATGATCAGGGATTTCCGTGGAGCCCTTATTGGTAAAGCTGATAAGGGAATTTTGTTAACTACTGGAAGTTTCACAATGGATGCCAAGCGAGAGGCAATCCGGGATGGCGCCAATCCCATCGAACTCGTTGATGGGGAGAAGCTTGTCAGAATGTTTGAAAAGCTTGAGCTTGGTGTCAAACCAAAGGTTGTCTATGAAGTGGATATAGATTTTTTTAATGACTTCAAGTAGGGTCTTTCTAACATCCAGATACTGAAGACGGGAGTGGGAGTGGCTAGTCAAACCGAGGAGCCCCTGCCCGCTTCTGATCTGGGGCGTAAGGCATACATATACTATCATCTTTGCCATTCGTTAACCGAGTAACTAAGGACAAATAAGATCAAGTGAGAGATGTATATGCCTTCTATGGACTAGCGATGTACTGGGCACAGTGCCTTGTACAGAGAATATTTATCCATCTCATTTTCTTGGACTTCTTTCCTAATAACGTCAATAGCTTCAAAATCTCAACAAAGTGGACATCGGACTTCGCTGCATATGAGGAGAAGGAATTAGGTAAGACAATGGGCAGGGTACTTCAAAAGCTAAAAGATGAAGGTCAACCAACGAAAACAGTCAACTCCCTACTCT
>CAMDWF010000161.1 GCA_945878795.1 Synechococcus sp. UW140 | reverse complement strand
AAGTTGCCGGTGGCGGTCACAAAGATGTCCACATCCTTGACCACGTCGTCTAGGCGAACGACGCGATAGCCCTCCATGGCCGCCTGCAGGGCGCAGATCGGGTCGATCTCGGCGACCATCACCGTGGCGCCGAGGCCGCGCAGCGACTGGGCCGAACCCTTGCCCACATCGCCGTAGCCCATCACCAGGGCCACCTTGCCAGCCACCATGACATCGGTGGCGCGCTTGATGCTGTCGACGAGCGATTCACGGCAACCGTAAAGATTGTCGAACTTGCTCTTGGTCACCGAGTCGTTGACATTGATTGCCGGGAAAGGCAGCTCGCCGCTCTTCTGCAGCTGATACAAACGGGCCACACCGGTGGTGGTCTCCTCGGTCACTCCCTGGATGTTGGCGTAGATGCGGGAATAGAAGCCAGGCTCGCTGGCGAGCTTGGCCCGGATCGACTTGAACAGGGCGATCTCCTCTTCGCTGCCGGGGTTGTCCAACACCGAGAGGTCCTTCTCAGCCTTGGTGCCAAGAATCACCAGGCCGGTGGCGTCGCCGCCATCGTCGAGGATCATGTTGGGGGTGCCGCCATCGCCCCACTCGAGGATGCGGTGGGTGAAGGCCCAGTACTCATCGAGGGTTTCGCCCTTGTAGGCGAACACAGGAATGCCGGCCGCAGCAATGGCGGCGGCGGCGTGGTCCTGGGTGGAAAAGATGTTGCAGCTAGCCCAGCGCACCTCGGCGCCCAGGGCCACCAGGGTTTCGATCAGGACGGCGGTCTGGATCGTCATGTGCAGGGAACCCGCGATGCGGGCGCCCTTGAGGGGCTTCTCGGCGCCGAATTTGGAGCGCAGGGCCATCAGGCCAGGCATCTCAGTTTCGGCGATGTTGAGCTCCTTGCGGCCGAAGTCGGCCTCGCCGATGTCGGCGATCACGTAGGAGCTGGTGGCCTGCAGATGGGGGAAAATTTCTACAGCCGCAGGGCTTGAGGGTGTTGCCACCATGGTTACGAACACTCCCGACTGGGAGGACGAAGGGATCTGTTTGGAAATACTGCGGAGTCGCCGAGGCTTCGGGCTCGCTTGTGGGTGAATCTACAGGTATGTCACAGATCAATGCGAAATCGGCGGCCAGCGGCGATGCTGCCCCCCTCCAGTCCTGGCGGCTGGCCGATGCGGCGGCGACGGCCGCCTTGGGTGCCGAGCTGGCTGCGCGGCTGCCCAGCGGCGCCATCCTGCTGCTAACGGGCGATCTTGGGACCGGCAAGACCTGCCTGGTGCAGGGGCTGGCGCTGGCACTGGGCATCCGTGGGCCGATCACCAGCCCATCCTTCGCCCTGTCTCAGCACTATGGAGGAGAACGGGCGGATGGTTCCGCCACCGCGCTGGTGCACCTCGACCTTTACCGGCTGGAGGATTCAGCAAGCGCCGATGAGTTATTTGCCCAGGAAGAAGAGGAAGCCCGGGCCCTGGGGGCGCTACTGGCGGTGGAATGGCCCCAACGGCTGACGTTGCCGCCCGCCGGCTCCTGGTGCCTGGAGCTCTCCCTCTTGGACCCCACCGATCCCGAGGCCGGCCGATTGGGCTGCCTGACGCCCCCCCCCTCAGAGCCGTAACTCCGGCACCCGCTCAAACAGCTGGGCCGTGAGCTTCTCCCGGCGCTCCCAGAGGCTCCGATACCAGGCTTCTCGCTCCGGTGCCTGGTGCTGCTGCAGGCGGGAGCCGGCCACCCACTGGCGGGCCCGCTGACCCATGGCCTGGGCGGCGGCTGGATCCGCAAGCCAGCCCTGGAGGATCGCCTCCAGCTGGGCGTCCATAGTGAATAGCCGCCCCGTTTCCCCATCCCGCAGGCTGCCGGCGTAAACCACCGGGCTGGCCAGTATGGCCAAGCCATGGCCGCCGGCTTCGAGGGCCTTGAGATCTGATTTGCAGCGATTGAAGGGCGTATCGGCCAGGGGCAGGAAGGCGATGTGGCATGAACCCATCACCTGCCGGTAGGTGGCGTAATCACAGGTGGGGGTGAAGTGGCGGCTGGGCAGCTGCAGGGCGTCGAAGAAGGCCCGATCATGCACCATCACCACATAGCCATTGCGCAACAGGCGCCGCAGCTGCTCCAGGTAATCCGGCCAGGTGAGGCTGGGCCTCTGCCAGATCAGCAGTCGCGGTAACCGGGAGCTGGCCGGCAGCAATTTCATGGTGCCGTGGGCCGCCCGGGCCGTGATCGATGGCTGGCTGGTGAGGCTGCGCAGCGGCTGCAGGATGCGCACATCCACCATCCCCGCCTGGGGGCGGAGGGTAAGGCAGTCCAGGTGGAGCGAAGGACGGGGGCGGCGGCTGGCCCGCAGCATGTACTGCAGCGGCGCCACCCCATCGAGCAAGCGCTGGCGGTCCACGCCCAGGCCCGCCAGTGCAGGCTCCAGCATGGCCACGAAAGCCTCGGCCCGCTCAGGTTGAAAGACGCGCGGAGTTAGTTCCTGTAGCTGAAGGCCACAACCAGCCACAAGCTCCCGCAGGCTGTCGCGGGTGAACCAGCGCAGGTGGGTGCGGTCGAACAGGCCCTCCTCGGCCAGCGGCCAGCGCCCCTGCAGCAGGTTGGCCAGCACCGACCAGTGCTGCACGTTGGGCACGCAGGCCAGCAGCACGCCCTCGTCGTGCAGCAGGGCGGCATGGCGCCGCAGGGTGGCCCAGGGATCGCGAAGGTGCTCCAGCACATCGCCGTAGATCAGGCAATCCAGGGGCGGCAGCTCCGGCAGGGCCAGCTGCGGATCCTCGGCATCGGCCCGCAGTACATGGTCCGGCCGGATCGCCTTGAAGGCGGCGCCGAGGGCCCCGGCGCCACAGCCCACCTCCAACACGGCGCTGGCGGTAACAGGAATGCGCTGCAACAGATCAGACGGCAGCACACCCCAATGGTTCGGACCTGCACTGCGGGGTCGGCGAGGGGGGCATGGTGGCCATGGCGGGGATGGCAGCGCCTGCCGGGTTGGCGGCGGGGGCTCCGGCTCCGACTTCAGCCCCGCAGGCCGAGACGCTGCCGCAATGCCGCAATGATGCGGGCATTAGCGGCCGGGAAGGGGTAGGAATCCAGCTCAGCCGGCGCCACCCAGCGGACCTGCTGGGAGGCCAATGCCTGGGGCTCTCCCGCCAGGTGGCTGCACAGATGAACGATAAAGAGCAAACGTTTGTGGCCATAGGCGTGATCCAGCCGAATCAGCTCCTCCTCAACGGCCACCTCAATCGCCAACTCCTCCCGTAACTCGCGGGTAATGGTGTCCGCAATCGCTTCGCCAGGTTCCTGCTTGCCACCGGGAAACTCCCACATCCCCCCCAGCAGACCCTCCTCAAGCCGCTGATCAATCAGCACACGGCCAGCCCGATCGAAAACCAACCCAACGCCGATCACCTGAAACGGGGGGGCCGTTGAGGCAACCTTCACGGGTAGCGGGCGGGGTCACCAGCAGCGTAGGCAGCGCCCGGGCCGCTCCAGGAAAAGACTGGACAAGCGGGGGATCGGGGGGTGCAAACCGCCGATGCCAGGTCCAACAAGGCTTGGTTAAAATCGCCGGTTAGCACTGAATCCAGCAACTCGGTTAGGCGCGGCGTTGGGCCAACCGCCGCCGCAACCGGCGGCTCCATTGCCAGGCCGCCAGCGAACCCGCCAGGGGCAGAGGGCCTGGAACTGACAAGGGACTAGCCACCGCGATCCGGGCCTGCAGGGTCAGATCTTGGGGATCAAGGGGGCCATCAAAAGAGATCACCGGACCGGCCCCGATGAAGGGATTAGGGGGTGAGCTGGTGTTGTAGGGGTTGTACACACTTGACCCCCAGTCACCGGGACTCTGGGCCATGCCAGCAACGTAGTCCGTCTTCCAGAGGTAAACGGGCCCAAAGGGCAGACCGACATAGGAATTTCCCTGACCCAGAGCCAAACCCACCGCCGCAGCGAATTGCCCAGCCAGACCCTCTTGGCCCAACCAGGGCATGGTGTCGATCGTGATCCGGGATTCAAAACCTGGATCACTAAGGGATGCCGTGATTGCATCTACGATCCAAACTTTGTTGTCCACGGTTACAATCACGGCTGCCGCCGCCGGCGCTGGTCCCATGGCGCCAGCCAGGCTGATGGACGCCGCAAGGGCAAGCCCCTCAACAAGGCAAACACCTCTGCCTTGCCGGGGCTGGCGGCCAACGAAGCGGCCACGGAAAGCAATGGTCAGGACCATGGGAATTGGCAAAGCTGGGCCTTCAGCAGGCTTCCTGGACGGTAGGTCGGGCCCCGAGGAAGTTCGCCGAGCTAAAGGCCCCCTTAAGCATCAGCATGACTGGGTCCGCCGATGCGCTTTGCGATGGCCTTTGCTCCCCTGCCTGCCCTGATCACCGTGCTGGCCCTGCTCACATACCAAACCACCGTCTTGCTGGTGGGTCGAGCTCGTTTTCAGCACGGCGTGAAAGCTCCTGCCACCAGCGGGCCAGAACCCTTTGAGCGCGCCCTGAGGGTTCAGCAGAACACCCTTGAACAACTCGTTTTCTTCCTGCCGGCCTTCTGGTTGGCCGCACTCCTGGACAACGGCAGGGTGGCTGCAGTCCTGGGATTGGTGTGGGTGGGCGGGCGCATCGCCTATGCGGTGGGCTATCTCCAGGCGGCCGAAAAGCGTGGCCCAGGCTTCGGCATCAGTTTTCTTAGCAGCCTGGTGCTCCTGGTGATGGCGGCCGTCGGAGCCATCCGTGCCCTCTGAAAAGCCCACGGGCTCAGCGGAAGCCCCCCGGCCGCGGCCGGGTGGTGGATAGGGAGACATTGCCACTGGCTGGCGATGGACTGGGCCCTGGGGCTGGGATCAACGATCCAGACGGCGGCGAAATGGCCGTAGCCCGCGGATTGGGCACCGCCACCACGTTGAAGGCCAGGGACCAGCGTTCACCCTCCCCCCGAAAGGGGGCCACCGAATGGGGCTGCCAGGCAGGGAAGACGTAAAATTCTCCGGGCACGGGTAAGACATACTCGGCCATACCGGTGCGAAAGCTCTGGATATGCCATTCCTCAGGACCGTGGAAGCAAAGCTGTCCATCAAACCGGTCCGGACCAATCTGGGCTGGCACCTGCAGAAAAAATACCCCGGAGAAACTGCCCCCATGGGTGTGGGTTGGGTTGTAATCGCCAGCCCTCTGCACATTCAGCCAGAGGTCGATCAGGCGGAGTTCGTAGTGACCTGCGGACCATGGTCCCCGGCCGCCGGGGGGTTGCTGGTCGATCACATGGCGAATCCAGCGCTCACAACTGGGCAGGATCACACAACGGCTCAATTCCTCAACCTTGGGATGGTGAGGTGGCAGTTCGCGCTGCAGAAACAATTGGCCGGCAAGTTTGGCGGAGGCATCAGGACTGCGCTCGGGGGCTTCGCCAACAGCCAGGGCCAGGGCCTGTAGATCGGCCAACAATGGGGCCGCCAGGCGCCCTTTGACCACGGTGCGTGGAAAGAGTGTCAGGACTTCAAGGACCTCGGAGCCGAGTGATCCGGAGGTCCCCAACGGATCTGGATCGGCAACGTTCATGGCCAGGGACCGAAACGCGTCAAGCTACGCCCAATTCAACTCGCCACGTAGGCCTGAACTGCCTCCCGGCGGCGACGCAGGTTGGCGAGACCGTCGCGCTCAAGATTGCGCACCCGGTCGCGGCTGATCCCCAAGTGGCGCCCGATGGCCGTCAGGCTCATGGGCTCACCATCTTCGATGCCGTAGCGCATCCTCAGCACCTGGCCCTGCAGTTCCGGCAGCTGCTCCAGCAGTGCCCGCAAATCCCCCTTCAGGCATTCCA
>CAMDWF010000160.1 GCA_945878795.1 Synechococcus sp. UW140 | reverse complement strand
CTTTGATGCCGCCGTGACCGCACCGCGCTGGGGCTATCCCTCCGTTGGCGCCTACTACGCGGCAGCAAGTCCGCTCCAGACCCTGCTGGCGTTTGGGGCGGAGGCCTCCAGGGGGCCCCTGCCTCCCCTGCTGCTACTGCAGGCCGCCGATGATCCCTGGGTGCCCCCCCAGGCCATGGAGGCCCTGGCCGCCCAGGGAAATGGGATCCCAAGTGGGTCCCAGGCGTTGGGCCGCTTGCCCTCGTTGCTGTTGAGCCCTGGTGGGGGCCATAACGGCTTCCATGGCCAGGGCGATGGTCGCCATCGCCACCAGGGCACCTGGGCCGACCGCGCAGTCGCCACCTGGTTGGTGCACCAAGGGCAGCGGGCCGCCAGGGCAGCCGGTTAAGGCCTCCCCGGGTGCTTGCCCTGCAGTAATTTAGGCCGGTTTTGTCATGGGGATGATGCGTTCAAGCAGTCGTGTCGGCATATTCAGCTGTCTTGTGGCCTTGCTTGCAGCTATCGCCCATGGTGGTGCCAAGGCTGAGGGCTGGCAAAAGGCACCACCACTGCCCACCGATATGCGGGACTTGCTGTCCTCAATCAGTGAAGATTCCAATCTCTATCGCCTGTACAGACTCTATCGCGAAAACCGGGATGGATTACAAAAAGCGGCCGGACGCATAACCCTGGATCAGGCGATTGCCATGGGGGTCTCCAGCAGTCCCCTTTTGGCTGGCAACGTAGACGAAATTCAAGCATCCCAATGGTCGAGGATAGCCATCACCCGCGAATGGATCCCCAGCCTGAGTGTCAAGACATCAGATCCTGGTGTGCTGGGTTATTCAACCACCACCAGTAGCTTGAAGACCAAGACCGATGGCAATGAGCCCTCGGAAACCCTGACATTTAAACATGGCTTTTCCTCTACCCCCTACGGCTCGCTGTCCTGGGCTTTTCTGGATCCGTCGAGGGGGGCACGGCTAAATGTATTAACTGCACAGAATCATTCCCTGCGCAATAAATTTACCTTTACTTCCCGTGAGCTAATCTTGGCCATCCAAACGGCCTACTGCACCTTGCAGGAGGCATTGGAGCGGGAAAAAGACAACATTGAACTCTTTAATCAGGCGATTCATATCTACGTCAAAGCCAGCAAGGCCCAAAAGCCTGCTGGCGAAGTTAGCCGTTTTGAAGCCCAGGCCGTCTCCCTGCTGATTGCCCGCATCAAGGCCCACAAGGTGTCCATCCAAGCTGCCAATTCCTTGGCCAGCCTGATCAATCTCGAACCTGGAAAGCTGGCCCTGCCCTCCTCAGCTCCCGAACTGGTCTCGCCCTGGCCCCTCAGCCGCGCCCAGTCCATCGAGCTGGCCCTGGAGCAGCGCGAAGAATTGCAGGCCAATGCTTGGGACGTCAAGGCCCTGATGAGCGCGGCCCAGGCCATCCGCAACAAGGCCCTGCCTTCGGTGTCCCTGGCGAGTCAATTGAAACGCATTTCAGCCAATCAACAAACTGGGAATCTCAACGGCAATGTTTCGGGCCAACTGAGCCGTAATTCGGGTTACGAGTCATTTTTTGGCTTTACCTTTGATTGGAAAATATTTGATGGTGGTATCCGCTCTGCCGAGTCCAACGCCATCAAGGCCAAGGCCGAGCAGTCGATGGAACAAGGTCAACTCAGCCGGCTAACGATCACCCGGCAGGTTGAAGATGCCTACGCCACCTTTGTCGCCTCCAAGATCCTGGTCGATGCCGCCCGCAGCGATGTCGCTGCCTCACGCCAATCGCTGCAGGCCGCCCTGAACGAATACAACATGGGCCGAGGCGACGCCGGCACAACCGTGGTGCAAGCCCTCTCCAAGCTCCAATCAGCCCTGGAGTCATACCGCACCCTGGTGACCGAACAAAACCTGGCGATCTATCAACTAAACCGCTATTCCGCCACCTGGCCGGCCCAAACCCAGAGCCTGGTGGATTCCCAATACCAACGCTGGTTACCGACCGCCCTGGCCAGCCCCACCCCAGCCAGCCCCACTCCAGCGGGGCCCAGCCCAGCGACGACCCGGTTGCCCAAGGCGGAGGAACGGGCCCCAGGCAGGCAGGCACTTCCGCCAGGATCCTGATAACAAGCCAAGGCGCTGCCAGCCAGCCGCCAGCGCCGCTGCCCCCAGGAAGCCCCCCTTGCGTCCGCCCCTCGTTTATCACCCGCAGTATTCGGCTCCCTTGCCCAGCACCCACCGTTTTCCGATGGGTAAATTCAGGCTGCTGGTCGAGCATTTGCAGCGGCTTGATTTGGCGCGGCCCGAGCAGCTGCACCAGCCCCTGCCGGTGCCGCGGCGCTGGCTGGAGCTGGTGCATGGCCGGGCATACCACGAGGGCTTTGCCCGCGACCAACTGGAGCCGACTGCGGTGCGACGCATCGGTCTGCCCGCCACCACACCGCTGGTGCGCCGCAGCTGGCTGGCGGTGGGCGGCTCGGTGCTCACCGCCAGGCTGGCATTGCAACAGGGTCTGGCCTGCCACCTGGCGGGCGGCACCCACCATGCCTTTGCCGACTACGGCAGTGGCTTCTGCATCTTCAACGACCTCGCCGTGGCGGCCCGGGTGTTGCTGCTGGAGGGTCTGGTGCGCCAGTTGCTGGTGGTGGACTTGGATGTGCACCAGGGCGATGGCACGGCCGCCCTGTTTGCGGGCGATGAACGGGTCTTCACCTTTTCGGCCCATGGCGCCAACAATTTCCCCAGGGTGAAACAGGCCAGCGACCACGATCTACCCCTGGCCGATGGCCTCGAAGATGGACCCTATCTGGCGGCGATTGCGGCGGTATTGCCCGACCTGTTGGATCAGATACGCCCCGATCTGGTGCTCTACAACGCCGGCGTCGATCCCCACCGTGATGACCGATTGGGCCGGTTGTGCCTCAGTGATCTGGGTTTGTTGCAACGGGACCGCCTGGTGCTGGAGGCCTGCCTGCGCCGCCGCATCCCGGTGGCCACGGTGATCGGCGGCGGCTATGACGACCTGGCTCCCCTGGTGGAACGGCACAGCATTGTGGTGCGGGCCGCTAGTGAGATGGGGGTATTTCTTTGAGGGTGCGGTTGCAGTGGATAGCTCGGACCTGGACTCCAGGTAAAAAAATTTTTTCGAGGTTTGTATTTTTCAACAGCCCTGCCTCCTGGCCGGCCAGGCGCAATGGAACATCTATAGATAGAACGGCTAGAACTCGCAAATCCTCAATGACTAAGAGGACCTAAACGAAAATGAATAGTAGTCATTCAAAAACGAAATTCTGAAGCCCGTTGCTATGAAGCTTTACATCAAAGGCATGCTATGATCCTGATGGTTGATAGCTTTTATACTGTTCTGAATGGGTGATCGCCATGCTGCTAGCTTTAGATCTTCGCAGTCCCGAATCCAGCTTTGATTTGATTGAGTCTTATACGGGTAAGAAAGTTGGTGAGGTGCCACGGCTAGAAGATCTTCACAAACTGGGTCAGTTCAGCCAATCCATGCAGAGTTTTCTGTCCGTATCCGCATCGATAAAAATTGGCTTTACCGGATTTGGTTCGTTCTCTGGTAGCACTCAGCACAAGGTCTGGTTCACAGACTACGGGATATCCACTTCAGTCCGCACAACGGGTAGTACAAATGGCGTGGAGAGTTGGACCTATGGGGCCGGCTATCGGGTGGGAATTCTCATGGATACAAACAGCAGCGAACTTAGGGCAGGTCTTTCATTCTTTGCTGCCGAAGGTACACTCAATCATGCCAAGATGCTGATACAGATTCTGGTGTACGGCATCCCTATGGCCCCGCCCATCCCCATCTCCCAACTTTCAGACTTTGATGTCGAGGCTTACGGTACATACATGATCTGGCAAAGTGAGATTGCTAAGCTGATGGCTCAAAATCGTGATCAGCTCGATCCCATTCTCACCCATGCGGCGGTGACGCCCGATTTCGATCGCTACCTGCGCCAACTTCTGCCCATGCTTTTTGCCCTGAGGCGCTTAGAGGATCGCCACACCTACAAGCAAGCCGTGGAGGATGGCTTGCGGCGGGGCGGGGTGGATGAGGTGGTGCTCAGAACCGTGTATGCAAAATACACGGGTAATCCCCAGTATTTGGCGGCAGGTAGTGCGGCAGAAACTTCCCCAATTTCAGAAGGCGCGAGTGCGAATGCCAGAAATATTCTCGGCTATTACGATAAATTAAGCCCCTAGGCGGCATACCTAGACCGCCATAACAGTTGGCCCTGGCCCCCTGCCTGGCTCTGGGGCTTAGAGACAAGGCTCTTCGCCCCATGCCGGTTTGCCCGTATGGGGCCCTGGAGCTAGGCAACGAGCGGGGATGGCGGGCTGGTCCCTGGCGCGGAAAAACGGTGTGCTCCAATCGGTTTGCTCCAGCGTAAAGCTCACTTTGACAATCTCCTCACACCCTTGAAACACCAGGCTTGCAAGCCGGGCCTGTAAGCGGGGACTGTGCATTAGATCGACGGAGCGGCGAGCCCTGATGGCCGCGTCTGGAGCGGCGCCCCCACCAAGGATGACGACCAGGAGCGAATGGTTGGGCAGAAACGGGTGAACCACGTCCGGGGGGAGCCGGAGCAAGCGTTGGCGGGGGCTGCCTGCGCCAATGGCCGCAATCTCCCTGCCCAAGCGCTGCAAGCTGCGGGGGCACAGGGAGTCGTCCGCCATCGGGACGGCAGCGTCCGCCCGAAGTGGAGGGGTCGCTGCGCTTCTCGGCTGGAAGCGCAGCGGTTCGCTCCCCAGGGGGGGAGGAAAGGCAGCGGTGCTCAAGCTCAACAGCAGCAGCGACAGGAGTCGCGGAACAGATTTCACAGACGAAACATGGGCAACTCATTATGTCTCTGATAATATTTTGCCCTGGCGATTACATCGGAGCTGTAATCATCCCCCGTGGTTCCAATGTCCATGCCTTCGATTGTCTGCACGTTGGAAATACCACAGTTGTAGGCAGCCACCCCACCTTTCAGCACGTAGATACCTTCCCAGTCTGGATGATTGACACGAATCTGATCGATACCCAGGACAAGTATGGCCGTGGCTTGAGCAATATGGGCCTGGCTTATTGGGCTCTCCTCGCCTTCGATGACGTGGGAATTCTTGTCCACCTGAAGAATGCCAAAGCCATTGCCGTTATCTCCCCAGCCATTCGCGTCGAGGGCAGCGCGGGCGCGGCTTTCGCGGCTTGCCAGCGCAGCCAGGAGGGCAGCTGACACGCCAAATTTTGCCGCTGCGGATGTCAAGAGGCTGGTGATTGCCTTGACCCGGGGCAAATCTGTTTCGGCCATGGATTCGGAGGCGGCGATGCCGGGCGCCAGGCCATCTTGGGCGGCGGTCTGAGCGGAGGCACCGCTAGTTGGAACCGTTGGCAGGAGCTGATCCCATTTGCTTTTGGGCGTGTCCTGTTGATTGATGGAGATGTAGAAACCCGCCGCGAAGCCAGATGTTTTGGAATGGCGGATGTGCTGCCAGTCATTGCGGCCGCCCGCGTAGGTGTCTCCCGTGACGGATTCGAGGATATCAAAGGTGTCCGCCGGCGCGAGCGTGATCAGGATGGGGGCATCCAACGCTGGACGCTCGCGCACGTTCAAAGAGCTGCTCACTGCGCTGTTGACTCTGCCAAGGGCGTTGGGGGTGGGACCGCGCTCGATATGTTCGCCAAGGTCGAAATACAAGGCTGCGGCAAAGCCTTTCAAATCGCTGATTTGCACCTGATACCAGTCGCTGCTGCTGGCCGATGCGGTGTTGTAGGTTTCGCCGTCGACCTTGGCTAGGACGGTGACCGCCATCCCAGGGG
>CAMDWF010000159.1 GCA_945878795.1 Synechococcus sp. UW140 | reverse complement strand
TGGCCTGGATGTTGAACCGCCCCCACTCGGCCGCCATCGTCTGGGTGAGCAGGTTCAGGCCGGCCTTGGAAGCCGAGTAGGCGCCGTGCCCCAGGGGGGCCAGCCCCCCCGCCAGTGAGGAGATGTTGATCACCTTGCCGCGCCGCTGGTCGATCATCTTCGGGACAACCGTCTGGGCGAGCAGGAAGGGGGCCCGCAGGTTGACCCTCTGGGTTTCCTCCCAGTGGTCGAGGGTGGTGTCCAGGAGATCTTCGACAAACACGAGGCCGGCATTGTTGACGAGGATGTCGACGGTGCCGAAGAACTCCAGGGCCCTGCTTCCGACCAGGCGCGGCCCCTCCACGGTCGCCAGGTCGGCCACGACGCTGAGACAACGGCGACCTTTGCTGACCGCAACCTGCCGGTTAGCTTCAAGACCCGCCGCATCGCGACCGGTAATGACCAGGTCGGCGCCGGCATCGGCGAACACCGCCGCGATCTCGGCGCCAAGCCCGCGGGAGGCGCCGGTGATCAGGGCGCGTTGGTGGGCGAGGCTGAAGCGCGTTTGGTAGTCCGGCATGGCGTCATCGGCGTTGGAGTAGGGATAGGTGGTCAGCGGTTCGATCAGGGGGAGCCGCCCTTCCCCAACTCCCCCGCCCGCAGCCGCAGCGCCCAGGCATCGAAAAAGGTTTTGGCGCAGCTGGCCAGGGGCACCGCCAAAAGCAATCCCAGCAGTTCGCCCAAACCCAGCAAGCTGCCGATGCGGGCGCCGATCGGCAGGCAGATCAGCAGCCAGGCGGGCTGCAGGCCGACGATGCTGCCCATCAGGCGGGGCTGGATGATCTGATCGACCACCTGGCCGACTGTGATTGCCGCGGCCAGCACCTCCAAGCCCTTGCGGGGATCTTCGAGGGCCAGCAACAGGCTCACCACCAGAATCGTAAGGGCACTGGCATAGGGAATCAAGGTGGTGAAGCCGATCGCTACGGCGAACAGCACCCCATAGGGAATGCCCAGCAGGGTGAACACCACCAGCTGCAGGGCGCTGAGGATCAGGGCCAGCAGCACCTGGCCGGCGAAATAGCCACTGAAGGTGCGATTGAGGGTGTTGAGCACCAGGGGCCGCACCCGGGCCGGCAGCCACTGGCCCAGGCCCTCGGCGGTGCGCTCGCCGCCCAGCAGCAGAAACACCGTCAGCACCAGCACGATCACGGTGTTGACCGTGAGGCCCAGCGTCGCCCCCAGCACCCCCAACAGCTGCTGGCTGAACTGGCTGGCGAGGCGGCTGGCGCGGTTGAGCAATTCGCTGGTGAGATCATCGAAGCGCACCGGCAGGCCCCGCTGGCTGGCCCATTCCTGCAGTTGGGCCAGCACGGTCTCCCCCTGCACCAACCAGCCGGGCAGGGCATGGATCAATTCATCAAGCTGCTGGGCCAGGCGCGGCACCAGCCAGACGGCCGCCAGGGCGACCAGCCCCAGGGTGAGGCCCAGCACCAGCAACAGGGCCAGGGCCCGCGGCAATCCCTGGTCGATCAGCCAGCGGGTGGGCAGATCCAGCAGAAAGGCCAGCAAGGCCGCCGTCAGAAACAACGCCGGGAAAGGGGCCAGGGGCAGCAACAACTGCTTCAACACCCAGAGATTGAGGGTGAGCAGCGGCAACGCCAGGCTGATCCGCAACCAGGGGGGCAGCACCAGCCGCTCAAGCATTTGCGCAGGGCCCGTAGGGGCCACCGAAACCTGCCTTCAGCTTGGCGGTGTCGGCGCCGGGCCGCCAGCTTCTGTTGCCGGCGGGATCCTCAGGCGCCCATGGTCTGCAGATAGGCGTCACTGCCCAGCTGCTGCAGCCGCTCATCCTTGGCCCGCACCTGGTCATGCAGGCCGCGCCGGTGGGCCGCCAGGCGCTGGGCCAGGTCGGCATCGGCCAGGGCCAGGATCTGGGCCGCCAGCAGGCCCGCATTGGCGCCATTGCCAATCGCCACGGTGGCCACCGGGATGCCGGCGGGCATCTGCACAATTGAATGCAGCGAATCCACCCCAGACAGGGCCCGGCTCTGCACCGGCACACCGATCACCGGCAGCAGCGTGAGGGCCGCCACCATGCCGGGCAGGTGGGCGGCACCGCCGGCGCCGGCGATGATCACCTTCAGGCCCCGAGCGGCGGCGGCCTCAGCGAAGGCCACCATCTCCAGGGGGGTGCGGTGGGCCGAGAGCACCCGCACCTCGCAGGCCACCCCCAGCTCCCGCAGGATCGCCACGGCCGGCTGCAGGGTGGGCAGGTCCGAATCGCTGCCCATCACCACCGCCACCGGCGCTGGCGCGCCGCCGCAGGCACTGGCGGGCGAAGGGTCGGAGGCGACAGCGACCACGGCGGCAAGGCGTTTCGCCCCATCCTCCCGCCCCGGCCGCCGAGGCAAGAGCCATAGGCCCCAGCCGCCACCAAAATGGGGCACCCCATCCCCCCGCTACCGATGCGCTGGCTGAGCAACGTGCGCCTACCCGAGGCCCCGCCCTGCCGCTGGCGCATCGGCCTCGACGGGGACGATCGGGTGCAGCAGATCGACGCGTTGGCGGCGGGCAGCGCCGCCGCCGGCGACGACTGGGGCGGGGACTGGCTGAGCCCGATGGGAGTCGATCTGCAGATCAATGGCGGCCTGGGGCTGGCCTTCAACGAACTCCGCACCGCCGACCAGCCCCGGCTGCAGCAGCTGCTGGAGCTTCTCTGGCGCGATGGGGTGGAAGCCATCTGCCCCACCTTGGTGACCTGCGCCGTGCCCCCCCTGCGGCAGGCGCTGGCGGTGCTGCGCCAGGCCCGGGCCGCCCACCAGCCGGGCCGTTGCCGCTTGCTGGGGGCCCACCTGGAGGGCCCCTTTCTGGCGCCGGCCCGGCGCGGCGCCCATCCCCAAGCGCATTTGTGCACCCCGTCGCTGGCGGCCCTCAGCGAGCGCATCGACGGTTTTTGCGGCCCGGCGGCCGTCGCCGAAGGGCGGGCGGCCGTCGCCGACATCGCCCTGGTGACCCTGGCGCCCGAGCTGGAGGGATCCGCGGCGGTAATCCAGGCCCTGCGGGATCAGGGCATCGTCGTCAGCCTGGGCCACAGCGAAGCCAATGACACTGAGGCCATGGCGGCCTACGACGCCGGCGTGGCGATGGTGACCCATGCCTTCAACGCCATGGCGGGCCTGGGCCACCGGAACCCGGGACCGATCGCGGCGGCGGCCCTGCGGGGTGATGTGGCCCTGGGGCTGATCGCCGATGGGGTCCATGTGGCCCCGGCGATGGCAGTTCTGCTGCAACGGCTGGCGCCAGGGCAGGTGGTGCTGGTGAGCGATGCCCTGGCGCCCTACGGCCTGGCCGAGGGACGGCACCGCTGGGATGAACGCACTCTACTGGTTGCCAACGGCAGTTGCCGCCTCGAAGACGGCACCCTGGCCGGCGTCACCCTGCCCCTGCTGGAGGGGGCGCGGCGCCTGGCCGGCTGGAGCGGCCGGCCGGAGTGGGCCATCGCTGCCGCCACCGTGCTGCCCCGGCGCGTCCTGGGGGAGCGGCGACCGCTACATGAGCTGCTGCTGGGGCGGCGGCTGGAGGACTGCCTGCGCTGGAGCCCCGGGGGCGAGGCCGGCGAGGGGCTGAACTGGCGGCGGGCGGCCTGAAGATCACCAAACCCTGGCCAGTTCAGAAAAGGCAATTACCTGGTCTGCAGGCAACTCCCATCTAGCTGACAGCAAAGGATTCACTCCACCAAGCCATGCTCCAAGGCATAGCGCACCAGTTCGGTGCGGCTGGAGGTGCCCGTCTTGATGAACAGGCGGCTGACGTACTTCTCGACGTTGCGGATCGAGGTTTCGAGGCGACGGGCTATTTCCTTGTTCATCATTCCCTCCGCCACCAGTTGCAGCACGCTGGCTTCGCGGGGGGTGAAATCGAGGGACACATCGGGGCTGGCCTTGCGGGCGCCGCCGGGGCCCAGCATCGAGCGGATCTCGGTGATCTGCTTGGCCAAGCTGCCGATGTCGGCATCGGCAAAGCGGGCCGCCTCGGCGAGCAAACGCTCCTGGCGCCGCACCACATTGCGCACCCGCGCCACAAGTTCGTCGGGGTCAAAGGGCTTGGGGATGTAGTCGTCCGCCCCGGCCTGGAAGCCGGCGATGCGGTCGGCCGTCATGCCCTTGGCGGTGAGAAACACCACCGGCGTACCCCCCAGTCTTTCGTCCCCCCGCAGGCGCTTGAGCAGGCCAAAGCCGTCGCAGCGCGGCATCATCACGTCCGTGATCACCACATCGGGCAGCATCTGCTGGGCCACCGTCCAGCCCTCCTCGCCGTCGTTGGCGGTGGTCACCTGGAAGCCTTCGTCTTCCAGGTAGGCCTTGACGGCCGTGCGCAGGCCCGGTTCGTCGTCCACCAGCAGCAATCGCACCGGCGGGCTGGGGATCGCCGGTGCGGCGGGATCGGGGAGGCCGGCGGGGCCGGCGGCGGGAATGTTGGCCATTGTCGAAATCTATCGGGGGGGGGTGGCGATCACCTGTTCGCTTTCGGGCAGTTGGCCGGAAAAACCCAGCTGCCGCGCCGTTGCCGCCAACCCCGCCGGATCCTTGCCCCCCTGCTGGGGGAAGCAGCTGGCCCACCACACCATGTGGTCCAGCCGGTTGGCCCGGCTGATCGCCCCCCCCGGATTCAACGAACGCACAATCACGTGTTGGCGGTCGCCGGTGATGCGCAGCGGCGCCTTGGTGTCACAGCGCACCACATCGGTGGCGATCACCACCCGGTCGGGCCACTGGCGCCAAATGTTCACCCGCCAGAGATCGGCGCTGCTCGGATCCTTCTGCAGCCCGAACACCCCCACGGTGAGGCGCCCCTGCAGGCTGGCCCGCTCCTCCAGGATCACCAGATCGGCCGGGCGATCCGGGCTGCTGCCGGGCTCAGCCGCCTGGGCGCTGGCCACCGCCCACCCGCCGGCCAGCCCCACCCCGGCCCCTTCAAGGGCGGCCAGCAGCAGGCAGGTCCGCAAGCGATGGCCCTGCCAGGGGGCGGGCTGCGGTGCCCCGTTCAGGAAGCGGGCCCCGGGGCGCCGCAGGGGCAGAAGAGTTGAGAGCATGGCTCCATGCTCGCCTACCTCGACCACCACGCCACCACCCCCTGCGCTGCCGCCGTGCTGGCGGCCATGGCCCCCTGGTGGAGCGAGCAGTTCGCCAACCCCTCCAGCCGCCTCTACCGGCCCGCCCTGGAGGCCGCCGCCGCCGTCGCCATCGCCCGCGAGCAGGTGGCCGCCGCCCTCGCCATGCCAGCCGCCAGCGTGGTGTTCACCAGTGGCGCCACCGAGGCCAACAACCTGGCCCTCAAGGGGGTCGCCGAGGCCGCCCTGGATGCCGGCAACCCCCGCCGCGGCCTCGTCACCCTGGCCACCGAGCACCGCGCCGTGCTCGATCCCCTGGCCTGGCTGCACCGCCATGGCTTTCCCCTCACGGTCCTGCCCGTGCAGGCCGATGGCCGCGTCGACCTGGAGCGCCTGGCGGCGGCCCTCGGCCCCTCCACCCTGCTGCTGTCGGTGATGGCGGCCAACAATGAAATCGGCGTGCTGCAACCCCTGGCCGCCATCGGCGCCCTCTGCCGCGAGCGCGGCGTGATCTTCCATTGCGATGCCGCCCAGGCTGTCGGCCACATGCCCCTGGCCATGGCCGCTAGCGGCATCGACCTGCTGTCCCTGAGCGGCCACAAGCTCTATGGCCCCAAGGGCGTCGGCGCGCTGCTGCATCGCCCAGAGCTGCCCCTGGCCCCCCAGCAGCACGGGGGCGGCCAGGAAGGGGGGCTGCGGGCCGGCACCTCGCCCGTGCC
>CAMDWF010000158.1 GCA_945878795.1 Synechococcus sp. UW140 | reverse complement strand
CAATGGCCGCTTGCCCCAATCGATTCGCATCCGTGCTGCAGCCGAGGTTATCGGTACATGGCATGCCTGTTACAGCGCCCAATATCGTCGCTATAGATATACTATTTATAATGGACGCTTACCTAATCTTTTCTTGACCCCTTGGAGTTGGCATCGCCACAAGGTGCGACTAGACGAGAACCTAATGGCAGCTGCCCTTGCCGATATTGTTGGCGAACATGATTTTGCTGCCTTTCAACGGGCGGGCAGTCGCCGTGCCCACTCCCGCACAACTGTTCAGGAGGTGAGCCTTGCTCGCCAAGGAGATTTGTTGGTCGCCGAAATTCAGGCCACCGGCTTTCTTTATGGCATGGTCCGTTTGCTGATGGGGCAGGTTGTTGCCGTTGGAGAGGGTTCCCTTTGCCTCGATGCTTTCTGCAGCCGTTGGCGCAGGCGAGCCCGCCATGAAGTCCGCGAGGCTGCCCCTCCCCAGGGCCTCTGCCTGCTGCGGGTTGGTTATCCAGAGGCTGTTTTCCCAGCGGAGGCCTGGTACGATAGTCAACCGAGATTTTCTCTCGGTCCGTACGAACAGGTGGATTCTCCGTCTGTGGATTGACCGTCCTGCAATCTGAATGCTTTTTTCCTGAAGCCAGCCAAGGCCCATGGAAAATCTGCCAGATTCTCCTTATGGGCGAGTACATACTCGTTTAGCTGTTTCCGCTGAGTCGCCTAGCAGCGCCGGCAGGGTGATCAGCTATGGTCAGAGATTGATTTGAGGCCTAGGTGGCTGGTCTGCCTGGCCCTTGGTTTTGGACAACGGGTTTCCTGACCCGTTCCACAGCCTTTTCCCGATGCCCTAACGGGCCTATCCCGGCGCCATGAACAAGACCCCTCAACCTTCTGCCGATTCCCTCGACCGTCAATGGTTCGTGGTGGATGCGGCTGATCAAACCCTCGGACGCTTGGCCAGTGAGGTGGCCCAGGTCTTGCGGGGCAAGAACAAACCAACCTTCACGCCCCATCTGGATACGGGGGACTTTGTTGTCATCATTAACGCTGAGAAGATCCGAGTCAGCGGCAACAAGCCTACCCAGAAGGTTTACCGACGCCATTCCGGTCGACCTGGTGGCATGAAGACCGAAACCTTCGCCCATCTCCAGGCCCGTCTTCCCGAGCGCATCGTTGAGAAGGCTATCAAGGGCATGCTCCCCCACAATGCCCTGGGTCGCCAGCTCTTCCGCAAGCTCAAGGTTTATCGCGGCCCTGAGCATCCCCACGCCGCCCAGCTGCCCCAGAACCTTTCCTTCAATCCTTCCGCGTCAGCCTAATGACCAGTTCATCTACCAGTTCATCTACCAGTTCATCTAATCGAGTTGTGTATTGGGGAACCGGCCGCCGTAAAACCGCCGTTGCTCGGGTCCGTGTCGTTCCTGGAACCGGTAGCGTCACCATCAATGGCCGCCCTGGTGACAACTATCTCAATTACAACCCTGTCTACCTGGCGTCGGTCAAGGCCCCCCTCCAGACCCTTGGCCTGGAGGCCCAGTACGACCTGCTCGTTAACGTTCGCGGTGGTGGTCTGACCGGTCAGGCTGATGCCATCAAGCAAGGCGCAGCTCGCGCCCTTTGTGATCTTTCTCCCGATAACCGCAAACCCCTGAAGGTTGAGGGCCATCTCAGCCGGGATCCTCGGGCTAAGGAGCGCCGCAAGTACGGACTCAAGAAAGCCCGCAAGGCTCCCCAATTCTCCAAACGCTGATTACCATTCCCTTCCTTACGCCAGAGCCATGCCGAAGGCCGACATCCATCCCACTTGGTATCCAGACGCCAAGGTCATCTGTAATGGTGAAGTGATCATGACCACAGGTTCCACAAAGCCCGAACTCCATGTGGATGTTTGGAGTGGTAACCATCCTTTTTACACAGGGACCCAAAAAATCCTTGACACCGAAGGTCGGGTTGATCGATTTATGCGTAAATACGGCATGGGTAGCTCGGATGCCTCTTCCTCTGCCGCCAAGACTCCCCCTACCGCCTGAGATTCAGGTCTGCTTGCTTCGGCCGGCTGCCTTGCGGTAGCCGGCTTTTTTCTTGTAACTGGACCCGGACCGCCCATGGATTCAGCCCTGCTTAGTGAACGTCTGGAAACGACCTGTCGCACTTTTGAAGCCCTGGAGCGTCAACTGGCCGATCCGGCGTTGGCGACGAATCCCAGCCAGCTCCAAAGCCTCGCCAAGGAGCGGGCCAAGCTGGAGCCGATGGTCCTGAATTATCAAAAAATGCTCCGATTACAGTCTGAGCAAACCCAGGCCCGCGACCTATTGCGGCAATCTCGAGGCGATCCTTCCGGCCAGGAGCTGTCCGAGTTAGCTGCCGAAGAAATCGACAACTTGGAACAGGAACTGGTTGGTTTGCGCCAGAAACTTCTCCTGGCAATGGTTCCCTCAGACCCCCGCGATGAGCGCAGCGTCATGTTGGAAATTCGCGCTGGAGCCGGGGGTGACGAAGCGGCTCTCTGGGCTGGCGATCTGGCTCGCATGTACGAGCGATATGCCCAGAGCAGGGGCTGGACGGCCCAGCCCCTGAGTGCCTCTGAGGCGGATCTGGGGGGGTATCGTGAACTGATTATGGCTATACGTGGTGCAGGTGTCTACAGCCAGTTGAAATTTGAGGCGGGAGTGCATCGAGTCCAGAGGGTCCCGGCCACCGAATCCCAGGGTCGGGTCCACACCTCAACGGCCACAGTGGCCGTGATGCCTGAAGTTGATCCCGTGGAGGTGCAGATCGAGCCTGGAGATTTGGAGATCAGCACCGCCCGTTCGGGTGGGGCAGGGGGGCAAAACGTGAATAAGGTTGAGACGGCCGTTGACCTGTTGCATAAACCTACCGGGATTCGGGTGTTCTGTACCCAGGAGCGCAGTCAGCTGCAAAATCGTGAGCGGGCGCTTGAGATTCTTCGGGCCAAGCTTTATGAGAGGGAACTTGCTGTTGCCAATGCCGCTGAGAGTTCGGCACGACGCGCCCAGGTGGGAAGTGGTGATCGTAGTGAGAAGATTCGAACCTATAACTATAAGGATAGTCGCGCCACAGATCACCGGCTTAATCGACACTTTGCCCTAGATACAGTGCTTTCTGGTCAGCTTCAGGAGCCGATTGAGGCCTGTATTGCGGCGGAACAGAGTCGTCAATTAGAGGCCCTAGCCCGTGAAGCCATGGGAGCTGATGGTTGAATGCTGCGGATGGGGGATTATTCACCTATCAAATATTTGGCCCACTCTTGGTTGCGTCCGGCACGAATCTGGCGATTCGCTTCGAAGCTGAGACTGCTCAGGGGCCGATGGGGGGGGCGAACCAAGGCCATGCCAGCTTCTCGGGGTGTGCGGTTACCCTTGCGGACATTGCAGGGAAGGCAAGCGGTCGTAACATTGTCCCAGCTGTCAACGCCGCCACGACTGCGGGGCTGAACATGGTCAATCGAGAGCTTTTCTCCGTTGTACCCACAGTATTGACACGCATGTCCATCTCGCTGGAAAACATTGCGCCGGGTCAGCGGCAGCTGCCGGTAGGGAACGCGCACAAATTGCCGCAGCCGAATTACCGTGGGACGCATTTGATCTGGCCGCAACAAAGAAGTTGGGTCGTGTTCCAGGCCTTCCGCCTTGCCTTTCAACAACATCACCACCGCTCGCCTCCAAGTGGTGATGTTGAGAGGTTCGTAGGAGGCATTCAAAACGAGAACATGGCCCATGCCAGCCCCCTAGGCAGGCCAAAGCCTAACCAGGGTCTTGCAGGATGGTGGTGTGCTTTGTCACAAGGCCATCCCCCTCTTCCCCTGGTTAGACCCCAATGGCGATGACCCTGCCCTGTGGATTCGACCTGGCCCGAATCATGGGTGCTGAGCTGCGTGATGCCCCCCAGGAGATTGCGATTAGTGGTGTGGCCATCGATTCGCGCCGGGTCCATCCAGGCGATCTCTTTGTGGCCCTCAAAGGGCAACAACAGGATGGTCATCGCTTCGTGCCAGCGGCCCTGGGGGCCGGTGCGGCCCTCGTACTCGTGGTCCGTGGGATGGGCTGGGTCGACGTTCCCCGGCTTGAGGTGGAGGATCCCTTGTTGGCCTTTCAAAAGCTGGCGGCCTGGTATCGCACCCAGTACCTGCCCCAGGTGATTGCAATCACTGGGAGTAATGGCAAGACAGTGGTCAAAGACGCCCTCGTCGCCTGCCTGACATCCCGTTTCCGGGTGGCAGCCAGCCCAGGCAGCTGGAACAGCCAGGTGGGGGTGCCCTTGGCTGTTCTTGGCGCTGCCCCCGGCAGTCAGATCGGTGTGTTTGAAGCAGGTGTCTCGGCTCCGGGAGAAATGGAAGCCATCGAGGCCATTTTGCGGCCTGATTTCGGCGTGCTGGTGAATGTGGGACTTGCCCATTTCGCCGCCTTTGGAAGCCGCGAGGCAATTGCCCGCGAAAAGATGGGCCTCTTCCGTCACCTTGCCGCTTCCCACTGGTTGATCGCCCCCGCTGACCCTCTTCTGGAGAACCTGCCCCTGGCCTGCGAGCGGGTCCATCCTGGTAAGGACTGGCCCCGGTTGATCGAGCGTCGCCCCACCAGCACCGGTTTCGTCCTCACCCTGCAATTTGAGAATCAGCAGTTGACGTTGCCGGTGCGGACCCGTTCCCTGCCCTTGGTCGAGGATCTGCTGATCGCGATGACGGCAGCCCGGCGGCTGGGCGTGGATCCCGCCCACATCGTCGGCGCACTGGATGACTACGGCTTTGGGCCAACCCGCATGGAGACCTGGCGCACGCCGGAGGGAATCACCATCATCAACGACACCGCCAGCAGTGATCCCCTCTCGGTCCAGGCGGCCCTGGATACCGTCGCCGCTACCCCGAGTACTGGCCATCAGCGTCTCTTTGTCTTCGGAGGCATGGCTGATCTTGGGGCCCAAGCACAACGCGAGCATGGCTTGATCGGTCGCGTCGCAGCCGAGCAAGGTTTCACTCACCTGCTTTTGCTGCCCCACACCGCCAGTGACCACACCTGCGCAGGCTGGTTGTCGTTGCGTCCAGACACCTCGCTGCTCAAGATGCCTGATTGGCAAACCCTGCGGCAACAGGTCCGGGATTTGGCCCAGCCTGGGGACCTTGTGTTGATGAAGGCGGCAGCGACCGAGGGACTTGGGGTGGCGGCGCAAGCCATTTGGGAATCAATGGCGCCGCGCAGGCTGCTGATTGATCTGGGTGCCATCAGGGAAAATGTGGCCCGCTTCCGAGTCCTTTCGGGTGGCAAGGTAGCCATCCTGGCCGTTCTCAAGGCCTGGGCCTACGGCACCGAACTTCCTCGGCTGGCGCTGGCCTTGCAGGCAAGCGGGGTGGATTGGATTGGGGTCTCTACCGCTGATGAGGGCGCGTTGGCCCGCCGTGCCGGAGTTCGGCTGCCGATCCTGGTCATGTTGATGGACCGGGAGGAGGTCGACAAGGTCGTTCGCTATCGCCTGACCCCAGTTGTCTATTCACTTCCCTTTGCCCGGGCCCTAGTCGAGTCCCTCCGGGACATGGGGGCCGAGTGTGACGCACACCTCGAGGTCGATACGGGTATGGGCCGCCTTGGCGTGCCTCCGGAAGAGGCCCTGGCGGCGGCCCGACTCTTGCGGGGCTCTGGGCTCGTGCGACTGCGGGGAGTCATGACCCATCTCGCTGCGGCCGACGATCCGGCCGCTGATCGCCATAGTGAGCAGCAACTAGCCCATTTTGATCAGGTTGTGGCCGCCATCCGATCCGAGGGTGATGAACCCCTTTGCGTTCATGCCGCCGCCACCGCCACCGCCGTCCGTTTTCCAGGGG